>JAOTSS010000075.1 GCA_029864805.1 Candidatus Nitrosopumilus sp.
ACACTGCTTGAAAAGTAATACAAAAAATAACACTAGAAGAAGAACAAGTCAAAGTGTAAATACAACAAATCGTGAAAAAAATCATGAGTGATATGCGATTTATAATCATTGGAATTGTATTAATTTTTGTAGGTTTTCTCATCCTAGGTGCATTTGGACATAATTATCAAGCAGCAACTTTTGAATCAAATGAGTTTGGAACATGTTATGAGTATTCAGATGATTTACCCCCAGTAGAAATCGATTGTTCATTTAAGATATTTGATCAGACGGTTTTCTTTGGAATGGTTTTAGGATTTATTGGAGCCGGCATAATTGCCTTAATTAAAGGTGTTAAAGGAGACTGGGATAACAAGGTCAAACCTGAAGACATGGTAGGCCCAGGTGGAAAACAAAACGAAAATTCAGATGATTCAGATAAAGACTAAACAGATTTTTTAGACTTTGCTTTCTCATAATCTTGGAATTATCTTCTTCTAATCTTTGAAAATATACTATTTTAGGACATATAATAAAACAAAAATCATCAAATCTCATTATGTTACACCCTGTAAAGTCAAAAGGTGGATTGTTGTTCTGGTATTATCTAGATTTAACCCACATCTAATCCACAAAAGATGCTAACATATCATTACAAATTAAATATTTAACCTTGATGAATGATTTGTGTTTTTTTACGCACGGTTGCAATATTCAAAATTTTTGGATCCAGATTCAAGAATTTTTTTCATTGAATTAAACATTTCACTAATCTCAGTCACTCTTTGATCAAATTGCTCATCAGTAATCTCATCAGGTTTGTTTAAAGTAATTACAACTTCAGAAAAGTCGCCATTTGACACCACCCGCATTGGAACATCCCAAGAAGAGTCCTCATCAATATATTGATGATCTAAAATTCCTTTGGATTTATCCTCGTTAAACTTAAGCTTGGATTTACCATGAGGCCCAGTAAACGACCACCAACCAGCATCGTTGATTTTCGCATCAGGTATCATTTTAGGAGGTAATTGTAAAATGGCATCAAATGCATCGCCAATTTTCTTCTCTACAGTAATTGAAATGGTTCTAGATCTGCTCACAATGAGATTATCAAAGCAGGATTAAAAAGGATATAGTAGAAATAATAGGAATCAATACTACTAGGACTATTTGTTGAGAAATTCCTTAATTTTCTTTAGGTTTACAACATTGGATTCATGAAACATCATCATGGATTCATATAACGAATCTGGTAAAACAGTTTTGAGATTATTAACTAGTTCGTCACCGCTGGTAATCATGTTGTCAATGAGTTTATCAATTTCGTTTTTTTCATCAACCATATGAATAGAATAAAAGTTAATCTTAATTAAATATTAAAAAAGAAGATTGAATGCATCGTATATGCAAATTTGAAATTCAAGTATATGATCAAAATAGAACATTTTAGATTAACATGTATGATTCAAGAAGATCCAAAATTCATAATGAGCACGTTTTTTGTGTAATGAGTCGAATTTTCATCATTAATTTGATATTTAACGAACAGCATACAAGAATAATTTTTAGAAGTTCCCAAATTAAAACAAGAAAGCATGTTATAAAAAAATAATGAACAATGTTTTGAAAACAGACGAGAAATATTGACATATTCTTTCATGTTTAAAACGTAAAATAACACGTAGATAACTACAAGTAATTAAAATAACAAAATGAATATTTATTCATTTAAATCATATGAGAAAATAAAAAAGGTCGGAATAAAGGATTATGTTCTTTCTCTAATTGCATGATCATGTAGTAATCTTGCCTCTTGCCATGAATACCATACAAAATTCCATATCAAATCATCTATATTCTGGCGTTGTTTTTCTGTGAGTTGTCTATCACGTAAATTGAAAATCACCTTACCTCGCATAGTTCCGAGTCTAACTCCCAGCATAACACATTCCCGGTTATTTTTAGGCAGTGTTCTGCCTCTAAAATTATCAGGACTCGAATCAAAAATTTCAAAGTGGTCTGCATGCCACTGAAATTGAGATTTCCTGAAAACCTCAAGAATTAACGACACGGTATCGTAATCTAATTTTTTTTTATCCAATTTTTCTTTTATTAGATCTTCAGATACTTGTTTTCTTTCTCTACTGAGTTTTTTCTTCAACTCTGCATAGGACTTTGATTTAATATTTTCATTCACATATTTTCGGCATGGAATTGTGAACTTAAGCGTATGGATAGAGTTTAAAATCTCAATTATCTTTTTTTATCAAAGTTGCAGTTGAACGGACATTTTTTAGTTTTTGAATATTCCAGGAGACAATCTCTCGTATCTTTTCAAAATTTTCTGCTTGTAACTTTACTAACATGTCATGAGTTCCAATTGTTTCAAAAACGTCTACAACTTGTTCAAGTTCCTTTAACTGCTCTATAATTGCAGTTTCAGCACCCAGCTCACAATTTAACATCACATATGCATCAGTCATGAACTAAACAATAATCCCTGATTATTTAAAGATGGAGGATTCTAGACAGTCTTTACCACGCTACATGAACCAATTCTTTGAGATTTCTTCTAGGTTTAGGGAATTTAGTTTGTTCCGGATATCCAATACAGAGTATAGATGATGGGACCAGATCAGTTCCAATAACGTCCATTACTTTTTGTTCATCAAACATACCTATCCAAATTGAACTTAACCCCAAGGCCTGAGCTGCAAGTTGAGAATACCCCGCAGCTAGGGTTGCATCCTGAATTGCAAATTTTTTAAGAATGTAATCTGGAAAATCAAATTTAACTCTAGAAGGGTTTTTGCAGAAAACAAACACAGCAGGGGCATTAACGTAAGGTTGTTTATTACATGCTTCAACCAGTAGTTTTTTCTTCTCTATACCTTTAACATAAAATATTTCAAATCCCTGATAATTTCCAGCAGTAGGAGCAGTATCTGCTGCTGCAATAATTTTATCTATCTTTGTAGTTTCAACTGGCTTGTCTGAAAATTTTCTTGTTGAACGTCTCTTTGCCATTACAGCAAACAAATCAGTATCTACAACTTCAGTTGGTCCAGATTTTAAGATAAAGTCGAGCAATTGATTTCGGACATCTGAATCAGGAGTTTCTGTAGTTTCCGGGGGCTCATATCCCAAAGGATAGATTTTTTCTCCCTCACTTTTGTCACTCATAATGAATTTATGGGAAATATCCTATTAAAGAATTATAAAAATTCAGATAGCATCTAAATTCATCATTCAGATTCAAAGCAATCACAACCAGAAGTACAAGGTTTATTCATCACACCATCACATGTACCCAATTCATTATGCATGATTCTATGATGCCCACATATTTTACATTTTTCTCTGAAATGAGCAATTAATTCAGCAAGTGAAATTGCAGATTCTTGAATCTTTAATTCAGTCTCTTTAGTCACAATCATTTTTGTCAATCAAGTTACTTTAAACATTTTGAACCGTCAAAGTATCAAACTCCTAAAAAAATTTGAAAATATGAAGATTGTAAAATATATCAACAAAAGGAGTCACAGGGAATTTTTTATCATATTGGAGCATCATGTACCATTGTATTTTACTTGCTTTTCACAAATTGTTATCAATTATACGAAGATCATTGTTTTTATGTTTCGTAAAACCCAATTGGCGCTGAGAAAGGGATTCGAGCCCCTGCACGCTTGCGCGTAGCCGTTTTCGAGACGGCCGCCGTACCACTTGGCTATCTCAGCATCTAATCTAAAATTATCTCCATAATAAAGCAAATCAGAATTAAAATTTAGATATTTTATCAATATCAATGAGTTCATCTTTGAATTTCTTTTTAATTTGCTCTCTAGTCTCATTCCATTCATCATCAGATATCACATCAGTGAAAATAGAATGAAATCCGTCAAATGTAGCCATATTCAAAACAGATCGAACCTTCTTTTTTTCTGATTCAGAGAAAGGAAAGTATGAAATAATCTTAGAAATTAAATTATAATCATACCGTATTTCAAAAATTTTATCTTCTAAATAATTTGGAAAATCTATTTTATCCACGATGATTTTTAATCAATTACAGGCATATTAAAATCGATTTTAAAAAATTGGAAAGAATGGAGACAGTAAGAAAAAGATAAACACAAAATAGCTCAAAAATTCAACAAATTCTATGGGATTAAATCTCAAAGATTTAGTGGTAAGGGAAAAAACAACTCTGGAAGCATTTTCTACCAAAGTAATCGCAATTGATGCATACAATGCAATATACCAATTCCTAGCAAGTATTAGAGGGCCAGATGGATTACAACTAACAGATTCTGAAGGTAGAATTACCAGTCACTTAAGCGGTTTACTTTACAGAAATGTCAACTTTCTCTCATTGGGGATTAAACCAGTGTATGTTTTCGATGGAAAGCCACCATCACTAAAAACAGCAGAAATTGAGCGTAGAAAACAAACCAAAAAAGATGCAACTGTAAAATATGAAAAAGCTATTGCTGAAGGAAACATGGAGGATGCAAGGAAATTTGCACAACAGACCACCAGCATGAAAGACGGTATGGTAAAAGAATCAAAAAAATTTCTAACATATTTTGGAATTCCATACATAGATGCACCATCTGAAGGAGAGGCAACAGCTGCACACTTGACAAATACAGGGCAAGCATATGCATCTGCCAGCCAAGACTATGATTCAATTTTATGTGGTGCAAAGCGATTGGTAAGAAATTTTACAAGTAGTGGAAGACGAAAAATTCCAAACAGAAATACCTACATCGATGTTCTTCCAGAAATCATTGAAACGCAGAAGACGCTAGATGTTATCGGATTAACAAGAGAGGAATTAATTGATGTGGGAATTTTAATTGGGACTGATTTTAATCCAAATGGTTTTGAAAGGATTGGTCCAAAAACTGCAATGAAAATGATAAAGCAGTATTCAAGATTAGAAGACATCCCACAAATACAAGAGCAATTACAGGAAATAGATTTTCAACAAATACGACAAATATTTCTAAATCCAGATGTAGCAGATGTAGATGAAATTGTATTTAATGAAGTGGATTATGATGGGATAACTAGCTATCTGGTAAATGAGAGAAGTTTCTCAGGAGATAGAATTCAATCAACACTAAACAGACTAAAAAAAGCACTAGAGAAAAAGAGTCAAAATCTAGATCAGTGGTTTTGAAAATATTTCAATTTAATAACTAGTCAATCTAATTTTAAAAAATGTCTCAAACAGAAGCAAGAAAAATCCTTAAAGACGCCCCAATAATGTGGAGAAGAATTAACTCAATAGGCATAATTTTAGACTGTAATTCAACTTATGCTGCAAAATTAGGATATGCTAAATCTGAAATCTTGGGCAAATCAATCTTTGCGCACGTCCCCAAAAAATCATGGGAAGACATGAATGACTCTCTAAAAACATGGTTCGAAACTGGAAAAGTGACAGATATAAAGATTACATTCAGTAGACAAGATAAGAGCACGTTTTCAGGGTTATTGCAAGCCACAAGTCTATATGATGAAAATAAGAATTTGCTTGGAAGTAATACTGTGATCTTTGATTTGACACAGATGACCAATGAGAAAATAAAAGAATATGAGGAATTTTTCAGAGAGTCAAATGAAAGGCTAGATGAAATTAAGAAAAAGAACTATGACAGGCTAGATGAAAATTCAAAATCAGAATATGATGGACTCAAAAAAATGTTTGAAATGCTAGCAGCAATAAATTTAAAAGAATTAAAACAATAAATCATTTAGAATTCTCTTTGATTGATTTTTGGAGTTTGTCAAACACATTTTGAACTTCAATTACAGCAGCACCATCTTCCAAAGTACTAATGTCGCCAATTGTTTCATTATTTCCAATTGCTTTTAGTAATCTTCTCATAATTTTTCCACTACGTGTCTTTGGAAGTTTTGAAACAAAATAGATTTGTTTTGGTGTTGCAATAGATCCAATATCAGATCTAATTTTATCCGAAAGTTCTTTTTCCAGGATAACAATGTTACTCAATACTCCTTGTTTTAAAACAACAAATGCAATAATCACCTCTCCCTTTACATCGTCAGGAATTCCACATACTGCAGATTCTGCAACATCCCTATGAGAAACAATACAGCTCTCAAGTTCAGCAGTTCCAATTCGATGACCTGCCACTTTCATCACATCGTCTGCTCTCCCCAACAACCAAAGATATCCATCATCATCTTTTAGAGCATAATCTCCAGGATAGTAAAGATTCTCATATTTTGACCAGTACACAGTTTTGTATTTTTCATCATCGCCCCATAAAGTCAAAAACATTCCAGGCCAGGGATTGTTGATCACAAGGTATCCCTTTGTGTTTGCTGGAACTTCATCACCGTTTTCATCAACTATAGTGGCATTTACTCCTGGAATGGAGAATGCTCCAGAACCAGGTTTCAATGGAATTGTTTCCAATCCAGGAAGCGGGGAAATTAGCATTCCGCCAGTTTCAGTCTGCCACCAAGTATCTATAATGGGACACTTTTCTTTTCCAATAATTTTGAAATACCATTTCCAGACTTCAGGATTAATTGGCTCTCCCACAGTTCCAAGTAATCGTAACGAAGAAAGATCAAAAGAGTTTGGAATGTCATCACCAAATTTCATAAACATTCTAAGTGCAGTAGGAGTAGTGTAAAAAATTGTAACTTTATATTTTTGTAAAATATCCCACATTCTTGATGCATCTGGGAAATCAGGTGCGCCTTCATACATTACTTCAGTTGCGCCATGAAGCAATGGAGCATAAACTACATAGCTATGTCCTGTAACCCATCCAATATCAGCGGTGCAAAAAAATACATCAGAGTCTTTGATGTCAAATGCCCACTTGAAAGTAGAATACAAATGGGTCAGGTAGCCACCAGTCCCATGAAGTACCCCTTTGGGTTTTCCAGTAGTTCCTGATGTGTACAAGATGTAAAGAGGATGATTACTATCTAATTTTTCTGCATCACAAGTATCAGATGCATCTTTCATCAAATCATTCCAAAGTTTGTCTTTTGATGACATTATGATTTTATTTTTTGCTCTCTCAAGAACTATCACATGATCAACAAAATCAAGGTCTTTAATTGCATCATCAACTACTTGCTTTAGCTTGACAATTTTTCCTCTTCTATATCCGCCATCTGCAGTAACAACAACTTTAGATTTTGAATCAATAATTCGATCTTTAATAGATGTTGCACTAAAACCCGAAAAAACTACAGTGTGTACGGCACCAACTCTTGCACAAGCCAACATTGCAATTGGCAACTCAGGTACCATTGGAAGATAAAGGGTGACTCTATCACCTTTTTGAACACCTAATGATTTGAGAACGTTAGAAAATTTTTTAACCTGAATCAACATATCGCCATATGTCAGTTTTCTAAATTCTCCATTTTCGCCCTCCCATAATATAGCAGGTTTGTCAGCCCTGGAATCTTGATGGATGTCAAGTGCGTTGTATGAGGCGTTAATCGTGCCCCCTACAAACCATCTAGCAAATGGTGGCTGCCAATCTAGAGTTTTTTCCCAAGGCGAAAACCAGGAAAGATTCTTTGCCTGCTCACCCCAAAAAGATACAAAATCAGAGTTTGCTTTTTTTCTTATCTCAGAATCATTGTTTCCAAGTCCAATGTAATAGGTTTCAGACATCAAAAAGTGTATGAATGTGGATCTTTCTAAGTGTTAAAAAAATAGATTAAAAAAATTATTGTGCTTCCATTCTAGCAAGCCAATCGTTATCGTTGTCATCTTTTGATGTTTCTGATGTCACCTGTTGGGGTGGTTCTGGAAATGTCAATGTTGCTTCAGATTCTCTGGGAGATTCGGGTGTAGGTAGAGCCTCAATTGATACAGTTTCTGAAGATGTGACGATTGGTTCTGTGGGTGCCTCTGGAAGCATTGTCTGAACTACTTGTTCTCGTTCAGGAGTCTCCAGATATGTAACGGCGGATTCTTGGATGTCTGGTGTGGGTGGTGTGGCTATCTCTTGCGCTTCCAATTCAAGATCGGCAATTCTACTCTTCACATTTGCGATTTCAGCTGTTTCGTGAGTTACATGCTCAATTACC
>JAOTSS010000114.1 GCA_029864805.1 Candidatus Nitrosopumilus sp.
CTGGAACAAAGTTGATTGATGGAGTATGTACAATTGTTGCAATACCAGAGGTAAAGCCATGGTGGCATTTTTGGTAATATTTTGTAAAGTTAAGTTTTAATCACAATACTTTTTCATCATTAACATGGGTAAGCTAAGTAGAAATCTTAGAATTTGCGGTGACTGTGGAATCGCATACACTTCTGTTAGCTTTACAAAATACATTGATCAATGCCCCATTTGCCAATCAAGAAGATTTGAAGCAATTCCAACAAAATCAGTTGATGAATAGTTTCAACATAGATTTTTTAATAGAACAAAATCAGGTAGCACATTGTCTGAAGACCCAGAAATTGCGAAAATAATGCAAAAAAAGATGAATGAAATGCTTAAACCAAAAAGTGAGCCCAAAATTGAGCCTGGAATTATAGATTTGAATGACTCTAATTTTGATCAGACAATATCTGCTGAAAATCCAACACTGGTAGATTTTTGGGCAGAGTGGTGCGGCCCATGCAAATCCATGCATCCAATATTTGAGAGTCTCTCAAAGACATACCCCAACGTGAAATTTGCAAGAGTAAATGTGGATAACAATCAAAATATTTCAATGAAATTTGCAGTACAGTCAATTCCTACGTTTATTATGTTCAAGTCAGGACAAATTGTAGATAAAATGATGGGAGCAGTGGGGGCTCCTGGAATTCATATGATTTGTAAAAAACATTCAAACTAGTAAGCGTATACTGGTTCCTTTTCTCGTTGAATTCTCACTATATCATTTAGAACTTCTTGTTCTTCAGCACTTAGCTTGTGCATGAACTTGTTAAGTAGTAACTTTGCTTCATGTGATGGCGGAAATGTGTAGTAAACTTCCTCTTCAAAAATTTGCCTTCCAATTGTAACATCTTTAACAGAACAGGCAACCTCATCTCCTGTTTTTGCAGCAGATACTGTCTTTTTATCAAGTTGAAGCTGATGTATGTTCCCTACTTTTCGTCCAGCCATGTTCATAAATGGAATTTTATGTTTTAGGGTTCCAACATCTACGCGTACTCCAAATACTGCAGGATTGTTATTTCTGAAAACCATTCCTTTAAGAAAACTAAATTTAGAAACAGGTGTTAATTCTGCAAACATTGCATCTTCTGCATTTGAAGAATCTTCTTCTACCCAAGCGTTGTAGTTGTCAATTAAACTGTAGATCACTTTATCCTCAAAGAGTTTGATATGACTAATTTCTGATTCTTCTTTTGCATCAGACAACACCTTGACATTAAATGCCAGAACAATACCCAGATGTCTATCTTTTTCTTTGATTGCTTTTGCCTCAATTACATCTCGTCTAGTTACGGGGCCAATGTCAGCTTTAGCAACAGGAACTTGAGAGCGTCTGAGCATTTCAATTATAGCTTCAAGTGAGCCTATAGTATCACATTTCAGAACAACCCCATTAGTTTCAGTGTCAACAAATACGGATTTCATTTCAGATTCAATGAGTTTGGTAAATTTTTCAATTTCTTTATCATTTGATGCAACATAGAGAGTACTGCCTGGAAGAACACCTTCAAGATCTGGTGATGCAATTTTGAGTCCAGCAGCAGCTTCTACTTGGGAAACAGGTTTGAATTTATCTCTAGGATCACGCATTTCATCGAGAGGTTTTGGCAAAAGTAATGCCTTAGGTTTTGTAACTATTACACCATCACGTTTTGCAACAACTATGCTATTTTCTTTTTTAATTATTCCATCAATTAAAATGATATTTGCTGTCTGTCCCAATCCTATCTCATCTTTTACTTCTAGTACAATACCACGTGGTTCTTTTTCTTCTTGATCTAGTCTTTTTTGAAGATATTGTTGAGTTAAACCAACTAAAACGCTAAGTAATTCAGGAATCCCAACTCCAGAACGTGCAGAAATTGGAACTATTGCAATTTCAGATTTAAAGTCCTTGACTCGGAAAAATGCCTCGGATTGATATCCTAAAATTGATAGAGTTCCCACTACATCGTAGATTTTTTGATCTAGATCTGTTTGTATTGATGCATCTTGCTCTTTAATTGCCTGTGTGATGAATTTAGTTTCAGATTTTCGCCACCCAGATAGTTGATCACATTTGTTTAGTGCTACAACAAATGGTACTTTTCTGCTTTGTAAAATTTTTAGACTTTCATTTGTTTGTGGTTGGAACCCACGATTTACATCAACTACCAAAATTGCAATATCTGCAGCTGATCCGCCTCTAGAACGAAGATTTGTAAATACTTCGTGTCCCGGAGTATCAATCACTAAAATTCCAGGAACTTTATTTTCAGATTGTTCAAGTTTTTTGTATAATGGACCACACATTTCTTTGATTGTTTCAGTTGGAAGAAAGCTTGCACCAATATGTTGAGTGATTCCACCTGCCTCTCTACCTTGAACACCGGTACCACGTATTCTATCTAAGAGAGATGTTTTTCCAGAGTCTACGTGACCAAGAACTGCCACTATGGGCTGACGAATTTGCAAATCAGATCACTCAAATGCTACCCTCGATTCGTGATCAAAACTTTCTTGTGAATCTGATGCATGAATAA
>JAOTSS010000028.1 GCA_029864805.1 Candidatus Nitrosopumilus sp.
TGCCGGGGGCGGGCTGATATTTGTAAGATTGAACGCCTTTTGATTTTTCTTATCAGTTGACATTTTTATCACATACATATGGTATTTCTTAATGATAAGGTTTTCTCTGGTTGAAATTCAATCCAATTTATTATATTATTTAGAAATATGAATTCCAGACATTCAAACTACAAGTTTCCGGTCAGATGCTGTCACAAAATAGAAAATCATGGTTCAAATTTGATTGGGAGCACAACACGTATGGGGATATAGTTAGAGATTTAGTTTTAACACCCACGTGGAACAAAAAATGTTGTGAAAATAGAATCCTCAAATTAAATACAATTCAGCACCAAATTCTTGGAGAAAATTATTGATTACAACTATTTGTTACAAAATAATTGTAAGTTGGATGGACTTACTAAATGAACATAATTTTTAGGCATAACTATTTAATTCAAATAAAATAAACGTGATTTGCAAATATCTTATTTTAAAACTGTAAATTAGGATCTGTTTTACTCCAATTTCCTTGTTTCTAAGTATTATTCAACAGTGCCAATCAATCTATTGGAATTTCATAATCTGATAAACCTTGAGTGATCTCTAAACCGTAAATTTCTAATTCATCTTTTTCTTCAGGTTTGTTTTTTATTACTTCATGTTTATCTTTATAGTATTCCGAGTATGTGGGGATGCCAAGATCAGGTTGCAATTTGATCTTTTTTAACCCAAAGTTTAATTCAGAAAGTCTAGAGTAGTTTTTCTTATAACATTCATCTTGTTCATTTTTCTGTTCTGGAGTCTTTGGTTCTAATAATTCTTCTAATTCTTTATATGTAGATTCAATTTTTTTGTATAATTCATCTTCTTCTGGAATTCTTGAAAATTTTTGATAAATAACTCTTACAAAATTTTCCCAAACGTTATGAGTGGATTCTATCTTATTATCTCCGATTTCTCTATTGGCAATAAATTTTTTAAATGTTAGATATATTCTTGTTGCATTCGTATCTTTTTGTAGTGTTTCAACATTTGCTAATTTTTTTAAAGTTTGATCAGTGAGAAGCAACATAGATTTTTTATCTAAATATCCAACTTCCAATATGCAATCAAATCTACCAGGTCTTTGTATTGCTGGATCAATTTTTCCAAAACAATTTGTTGAAACAAAATAAATTATGTTTGAATTATCTTTCAAGTCATTTAATTTTGTGAGCATTGTGTTGGTTAATAGTCGTCTAGATATGTTTTCATTTGTATTTCTATTTTGAATAAATTCATCAATCTCATCAAATATTATCACTGTTTTATCGAGTTCTTTAAGATGATTAAACACCTTTTCAATATTTTTTGATGCCATATCTAACCCATTTCTAAGAAATATGCTTGTATCAATTCTCAAATATGACCATCCTAAGTATTTTGCAATTGCTTTTGTTATGCTCGTTTTTCCGGTACCAGGTGGACCATAAAGTATAGCTGCATTTGGAATTTTATCAAAAATTCCCTTACCTTTCCTAGGTGCCAAAAATGTCTCATAAATTGTTAGTTTGAGGCTTAATTTTTCTTCAGTGTCATTAACGGTAAAGAAACTGTCGGTCCTTCTAAAGAAATCATACCTGTCAATTTTGAAACTAAAATCCCCTTTATATTCATCAATTATTTCTTGGGTCACGTTTCGTTTAACTATAGTTTCTAAATTCAAAATACTGTCAAAAACTAATGCAGTACTCCAAGCTTCAGGATGTTCAAATGGTTTAGTAGAATGGTTTGATCTCCATCCTTTTACAACGGGTTTATCTGCCCATACTGTGAATTTTTCTTTTATTATGTCATTTTCCGATTTTGATGGAATGTGTTTCTCTTCAAAATCCCCTTGAGATTCAACTGTTCCTTCTTTTTCATTTACTTCTATCCATTTAATCACTCCTTCAATATTTGATGTAAATTCATTAAATAATGACGTAGATGGAGAAGCTGTATCTAGAAGTATGTCTAATGAATATAATGCAAACGGATAAACATTTCCGTCATTTGGTAATGCAAAAATAGGGAGATATTTTTTCCATAATCCATTTTCTTGTTGGTCATCAAAAACTAATTTAATTACCTCATCAATAAATTCTTGACTTTTTTGTCGTATTGTAAATCGAACCGGATTATCTTTTATGTGTTCAAAGTACATTTTGTAAATAGCTAATGTAAAAATACATCGTATTGGATCTGTGCGTTCAAAATTATTTGTTTTGTAAAATGAGATTTGTTTATACAATTGTTGTTTTGACCAGATATAACTTTTGTACAATGCAACTTGAATGTCTGATAATTCTTCGTCATACTTACTTGTGTTGCCTGATTTTTTTTGTAATTCTGAAATCCGATTGAACCATTTCAGTAAAGCCATGAATGACAAATATGTTAAGAAGCCACTAAAAGGGTACTTTTTGCCATATCTTGCTGCACCTCTATTTTGATTTAGATTGTATAGAATTTCATCTATTCCTTTTTTAATTGAACTTTTCTCAAAACATCTAATTTCATAATCTGTATCTATTGAATCTAATGCCAATAAAATTATGGGTGTAGAATAAATGTCGTATGGTTTTCCTTTGGATAGGATTTGGATCTTTTCCATATCCACCATCATGGGTTTTTCACCTTTCATTTGAATTTTTTTTTCATTTATTTTTTTGATATCTCCGTATTCATCTTTAATTACATCTTCAAGATCAAATTCCAATAATCTTTCTTCAGCAAAATAATTAAATTCATTTATAGAGAAATATGCCCATTGTCTATTCAAAATTAAATTACGACATTTATCGTAGATATCATCGCCAAACACTTTGGACACTTCTTTTTGAGATTTAGATTTTTTTAGAGATATGGCAACAAAACAAGTTGAAAGTAAACCGGCATGTAGTTTAATTTCTGAGTCGTCTTCTTTATCATCATCATTTTGTTTTCGTAATCGGGGCCTAGAAAATCCGTATAATGAAGAAATCGTCCTTCCTTCCGATTCTGTGACTGCTCCATAATACGTTTTTAGATAAGAAATATGCTTTTTACTTAATTTTTCTAATCTTTCTCTTAATTCTTGATATTTTATTACCCTGTCATCAAATGAGCAAGACATATTTTGAGTAAATTTGTTATTATAGAAAAAGCTACCTAAATTTAATAATTTATATCAAAATTCTAGTTTTCATTTAGCATACTAAATAACAATTCTTAATTGATCTGCTTGGAATCAAAGATGACTCTGGATTTTATTGAAGTGAAGTTACGAGGGTATAAAATTAAGTATATCTGAGAAGAAGGTCAAAAAACTGATTTATGAAAAGAGAGTCAATGATAGAACCGTTGAAGGGAATCTGCCAAAATCATTTGAAGTAAAAGATTGAGAGTAATTATTGGATTTATCCTTGCAGATCATTTTTTTACATCTCAATATTCAGTATAACAGTTGGAATATCAAGGACTACTGAATTTCATTATACACAAAATGAAGATGGACACAAATCACAACTATCAGCCTGTTTTCATAAAGACACTCTTACAAAATTCAGGAACTGCCACCCAAATTCAGATAAAACAAGCATTGACAGAAGCAAATCCTGAAGTATTGGTTGCAAAAGATTCCCATCTTACTGCAAGAAATGCTTTGGTAAATCACGGAGTTGTAAAAGACAACAATGATGGAACTTACTCTCTGACATATGACGGCTCTTATGACTCTATGAAAATCCTGGAATTAGTCAAAGCATGTGATGATAAAATTGCTGAAGCATCCACATATTCTTCAAGAACATCCCGAAGATTGGTTTTGTTTTCAGTATCAGGTGATGCATCTTTTGCACATTTTGAGGATACTATGCAAAAAGATGTTGATACGTCGCAATTATCTGATACAAAAATGAAGAAATTCCCAAAAATACGAGCTTGGGGTGCCATTCCCAACAAATGGGCATTATCAAAATGGTCAAAATTACAATCAGGAGATATTTTACTATTCTATAAAGACAAACAGTACATTACAAGTGCGATTCTTGAAGGAACTGAACAAAATCTGACCGTTGCAAAACAGATGTGGGGTACAAAGCCTGATTCAGATTCTACTTGGGAATTAATCATGTACATGAAGCCAGAATCAGTAATGACTACAAGTGTGGGTTATCAAACATTCAACAAGTTTCTGAACTACAAAGAGAATTTTATGCCGACAAGAACGTTGGATTTTACACTGGTCAGATCTGATGCTACAAAGGATCTTGAGAAATCACATGGTAGTTTAGAAAACGCATTATCCTCAATTGGATTTAATTTCAAAAAAACAATCTCAATATCCCCAGGTTCTGCCGCTCCAGGATGTGAGGAAAATCATAATTGCTATGTTCCATATGCCCTGCGCGTAAACAAAGATGAGACTGTAACTTGGTCTAATGATGATTCTGCTGCACATACCATAACTAGCGGCACTCCTGATGGAGGTCCTGATGGACATTTTGACAGCGGTCTAATTATGACAGGATCCACTTTTTCACACAAATTTGAACAAGATGGGGAATATCCTTATCATTGTAAAGTGCATCCTTGGATGGAGGGCAAGGTAATAGTGGACAAACAAATCTCAGAATCTGAAAACTATCTATTATTACGTCACAAAGCTAAAGGATCAAAATGGGTCGATGATTTAGGGAAAGTATACCACACTGGAAAGATCCCAAATTACAAAAAGTTGTCACCTGGAACCAAGACAATATGGTATGACAGAACAGATGGCCAGTATCAGTTCTGGGGTTATGGTGATATTTCAAAGATAGAAGAAAATGACGGTGAATTTTTTGTAAGGTTTGATAATTTTGAATTCTTCAATCCAGACAAATCTCTGAAAATTGGAACAGACTCTATCAAACAAAAAATAACAAATCTGCCAGGATTTAACCAACAAATTTCAATGCTCCAAATCAACAAGGAAATTTACGATGAAATCATGTCTGGAAAAATCATTGCCAAATCCTTTGCTAATACATTTGATGATGAATCTTTACCATTACCAAGTCAAGAGGATCTTAAGAGAGGATATGAGAAAATAAGCGATGAATTACTCTTACCCCGATCCAAAGTAATTGAAATTGTAACAGCATTGGCAAGTGGCAGACATGTCTTGCTTGCAGGACCTATTGGAACCGGAAAGACTAGACTGGCCAAAGTGATTCCAGAAGTATTTTGGTCAAGTATTGGAGGATATTATTCAGAAGACCATACTGCAACTGCTGATTGGAGTACACAAGATGTCATTGGAGGAATATTTCCCAAAATGGAAAACGGACAACCCATCTATGACATTCAAAATGGATGTGTAGTTGAAACTGTGGCAAAGAATTGGAAACATGGAATATCCGGAGGAGGCAGAGTCTATTCTGATTCAACACAATCGTTTAGAGGAACGTGGCTGATTATTGATGAATTTAATCGGGCAGACATTGATAAGGCATTTGGGCAACTATTCACTGCCTTGCGAACAAGGGTCTTGAAAATACCAACTGACCAAAAGGGCATATCATACAACACTCTAAAAATCCCTGAAGACTATAGAATTATAGGCACGCTAAACACTGCAGACAAGCACTTTTTGTTTCAACTATCTGATGCACTAAAAAGCAGGTTTGCATATATTGAAATTGATATTCCATCCAAAGAAGAATTTGAAAAGGAAATCTACTATGCAATGAAAAATGCAATTGAAGAACTCGGCAATGACAACTATGAATCATTGATTGCATTGGATCATGACAACAAGAAAATAGATAGAGACAGTTCTGATGATGATTTTTACAACAGAGTTTTTCAGGCATATTTTTTTCTTGATCTAGTTAGAACCTTCAAAAAACTCGGTACTGCAATTTTAAAATTAGTATATCAAAATATTTTGGTTGGAACAAAACTTACGGGGGATTCCAAACTTGCATTGGATAACTCTTTAAAATCAAACCTAATTCCACAGTTAGAAAACCTTTCACGGTCTGCAATTGGTTCAATACAGTCATTGTATTCTCAAGACATTGCAGAATTTTTCAAAAAGGCATACAAAAATCCAAACAGACAAAGTTACTCCGATGAGTTTGCCAAAGTATTGAACTATCTTGAAATTTCAAATGCAGCAAGACTATCTGCAGAATTTTCCAATGGCACATTGCAAGTGGATAACGAGTCAACTTGGGTTCCAATCAAAACCGCACATGAAAAGAAAAAGAATGAATTTGAACAAGAACTAAACCAGCTAAAACAATCCTTGGATGATTTGCTCAAATCAGTTGTAATCTAGACATGTATGAAAAAGAGATCCAACAAGAAATCAGGTCCCTAAATGATCCAAATGGCGGGGCCATAAAACCATCTGTACTTGGTAATGAGACTTTTCTTGATCATCCTCAATACAGCGAGATTAGGAGAATGTTCAGACAGACAGAATATCATGCAAGGCATTGGAAATGGCATCAGCTTGTAAGGCTTGTCTTAGAGCCTCAACAGACTAGACAGTACATGTACGAGAGACTTTTGAGCCTGCTTCTAAAGCACAGAAGGTCATATGATGACTATTTTCTCCTAAACACACATGAGGGAACTCATCAAATTCCTAATCCATTAGCTGACCTAAACAGAATAGAGATCTTGTATGAAAAATATTTTCAGATTTATCAGGATGTAAAAAATCGAATCCACTTTGATTACCCAAAAAACGAGCATGTTGGACCATCCATTCGTGGTACCATTAACTGGAAAAAGACTATCCAAAACTCATCAACAAAGTTTCCAGTGGAATTTGTATCATCAATCCAGCAAAAAGAGTTTCAGACACCTGAAAATATCTTGTTGATTTTATGTGCAGAATGGTTGTTTAGGGAATCAAGCAGATTGTTACAAATCAATTTTCCGGAACCACTATCTGATTACAAGAGAAACCTTCTAAGTGAAATTTCACACAAAACACAAATGATTCTGCAGGATTTTCCTTTAAAGTCAATTCTCAATGAATCAAAGAGATTTTGGGGTTTGTCTTACTCTGATTCTAGAATAAAAGATTTGGAAATAAAAACAAAACAGCGAATCAGTAGAAGACAGGTTAGAAATGTAAGCTATGATAAATTGTTAGATTGGATTGATGATTTTCGAAATTTGGATATTTCCAGAGTGACAGCATCCACTCCAACACGGCACATTTTAGATTCACTTGAGAATGTTGATACAGTATATGAGGCATGGATATTTTTAGAGTTTGTAGAATTTTTACATGAAAAAGGATTATTGATCAATCTGAAACTGGGAAAGAATGCATTTTGTCAGTTTGAACATCAGGGAACCGTGGTGACTTTTTGGTATGAGAAAACATTCTCTACACGAGAGGGACATAGTTGGATATTGGAGCATAGGCCGGACTTTACTGCAATGATAGATGATGAAATAATAGCCATTTTTGATGCTAAGAATTATTCAAAAGCAAGTTCTGGCTACATCTCTGAATCTCAAAATAAGATGCTTTCATACATGAATAATTTGGACACAAACTATGGCGCCCTAATTTATCCAAATTATCCAAAAAATTGGAATGATCTTACACGAGATGAGCGAATGCAGCATTTGGTTATAGACATTGGTTCAAAATCTCCCGAAGCAACAAATTCTGAAATTAAAAATCAAGCGCGAGAATTACTTGAATTGTCATGGAATGAACTACCAGTCCAACATCAGGGAATCAATCCTCCTATGGCTGTCAAAAAATTCAATCATCCTGCATCTGGAAAGAAAGCAAGATTTCATTTTGAACAGTCTTTGTGCCTAATTAGGATGTCACCTGATCAGTCAGATGTGGCAATTCAGCTCAAAAATGAATCTCTGGAAGAAATGCTCAAGGCAATAACATCTAGAATTCCATTAATCGCATAGGTCTCATTTGAAAACATGTGCTGATCTTTTGACAATTCTGGACAAAATTGGATATGTTTGGACTTTGTTGGACAATATTTGACATGTTTGGATTTTGTTGGACTATTCTTGATTTTTTCAGATATTTTTCATTGGACAAAATTGGACAATGTCCAAAAATGTCAAATAAAGACGGATTGAACACCAGATGTAATCGATGAATTAACAAAATAGGATTGTTGCGATCAGACTATCTTTTCGGTATCTTTCCGGCAGTTTCGGAAAACTCTCAGAGATTCTCGGAAAACTCTCGGTAAATATCGACAAAGTTTCGACAAAACCCCCGAATTGATACCCGGAAAGATAGATTTGAGATCAAAAGTTTCGGGAAACATCGACAAAGTCTTGAGAGTTTCAGAATTGTCAATCCGGATAAATGTAAAACCAATCCGGAAAAATCATTTTTTATTCTCGGAAAGATAGTTATCAATCCGGTAATGTCCGAATATTCCACCGGAAAGATAGAAAATAGTACCGGAACGATAAATTCTGTTGCCGGAAAGATAATTGTTCCGCCAAATTGATACCGAATTGATAAAATTTCCCACCGAATTGATAATTCGTTTCTCCGAAAAGATACTGAAAAGATAAACTTCGAAACTAGATTGTTAGCAAATTGATAATATGTTCTACCGAAATGATAAACCGTTGTACCGAATTGATATCGAAAAGATAATGGAGAGGGCAAAAATCATCAAAAAATCCCCCATTCTGATTGATAGAATTCTTTATCAACACATCTGGGAGTCAGACATCATACCATGAGAGACAATACTCCAAAATCGTCGTTCCAGTCTTACTTTCTATCATTATCCTTGGTAGCGCTCTTGACAGTATCTTCTTTTCATGTTTTGGAAATTAACACCAATGCATACGCTTGCTCCTGCTCTTTGCCTGACTCTGCAAAGGATGCACTAGATGATAGTGATGCAGTGTTTTCGGGTAAAGTGGTGAATACTAGTGGAAAACATCCAGATTCCAGACATGACCCAGTCTATGTGACCTTTGCAATAGACCAAGTTTGGAAGGGACCTGCAAACATTACGATGACCGTTGGAACTGAATCTTCAGAGGCCTCATGTGGTTATGAGTTCCAACAGAACGAGACGTATGTGGTATATGCATACCAAAAAGAAAATGGAGGCTTCAACAGTTTGCATACGAGTCTTTGTAGCGGAACAGCACTGTTTTCTGAATCTTATGATGGCTTACATGAATTGGGTACTGGAACAAAAATTTTACAATCAGAAAATGAAATAGGCGAATTAATAAAAGAAAATAAAATTGAAGCCATTGCGTTAACACCATTTGAATTGTATTTTGAAGAAGAAGATTTTACGACACAGGGGCCTAACCACAACATACTGATGCTGAACAAGGGAGACTCAACAGTACTCAACATCCACATCAAAAACAATGATAACATATCACACCAGATAACTATGAATGATTCAAGAGGAGTTGGTGTCTCTGGATTATTTGAGTCATTTAGCTTTAAGCCAGAACAATTCACGGTACTGCCACACCAGACAAATTCCACAAAACTCCACGTTACAATTTCAGAAAATACTGATACACATTCCAGATTTGTCACATTTTTGGCTCAAAGTGATACATTTGGAATGAAGGGACTAGGATTTTTCATTGTAGTGGACAGGGAGATTGGCGAGTTTGTTGACCATTCGATGAGGGCAGGGCTGCCTGGGCCTGCATTTGGGCGCCTGGATGTGAAAATTTCTGAAACAGATGCTGAAAAACTAATTGACAGCGGATTTGGAACGCCCACATATCTTCCTTCAGGATACGAGTTTCAGGGAATGGACGGCTCAGAAGGACACCAGAGATTTCTCTACTCCCCAGTACCGATAATGGCCGAGTCAACGAGATTCTCAGAGTTCTGGAATGATGGGGGAATTTTGATTCTTTATGGTATTGATGGGCCAAACGTCAACAACACAAAGTCACTTCCATTCAGGATTGCACAGGATGAGGGACAGCAGATAATGATAAACGGCATGATGGGTGATGCAGTTGAAAAACAGACAAGAAAGGTCGCATACAGTGACACCACATATGACTTTCCAGCAAGCATCTCCTTTTTTGATGATGCAAAAAAGAAATCTGTTTTTCTGAGGGCAAACATGCCGCTAGATGAGATGCTCAAGATTGCAGTGTCCATCCCAGTTTATGATGGACCCAATTTTACAGTTGGGGAAGACACAGCACATCAACAAGGACAAGTAGACTATCCCCCTCCAAGGCCATTATACATTACACCTCTAAAACAGTTCAAGTCAGGAATTTCAGTTTCTGAAATTAGCTGTAAACACGATTTGCAATTAATAATCAAACCAAGAGACAATTCTCCTGCATGTGTCAAAGAACAAACCATTACAAAACTAGTTGAACGCGGATGGGGAGAGTCTGCACCAATACCAGAACCAATGACAGGGGAGTTACGTTATGGTGAGCAAGAATGTGAATTCATTGATGAAAGAGGGGAATCACGTTCCTGCATTGTTTCAGGATGGACCAAACCTGCATCTGAATTAGATTGTGAGAAAGTTTGTGCACCTCCAGGTACAAAGGAGTAAAAATGAAGAACAATCTTTTGGTAATTTTTGCATTTACTATGATGATGATATTCTCATCAGTTTCTCTGGTCTATGCACCTCCAGAACCAAGTCCTGAGGATGACTTTAGATATTCAGACCACGTACTGACCGGAAAAATAATCTCATCTGAAATAATTGTTGACCCAAGAGAAGACAATCCTGCCATGACATTTTATAATACTGTAGTCTATGATGTCCAAGTTTTGGAGTGGCACAAGAATCCTCTTGAACAAAGTGTTGTTACTGCTTACGGAACACACTTTCCTAACGATGTGATTCCAGAACCGCAATGGGGAATAGTGGAATTTGAAATTGGCGATACCGTTTATCTGTATCTGGATCAAACAGAACAAGGTCTAAAATTCAGAGAATACGGTTCCCGACTTTTGCCTGCAGACGATATAGAGCCTTTCCCGTCACCTTGCAAAAGTGGACCTGCTCCAGAAGGAAATTTTGCATTCTTTGATTGCAACTGGGTTGAGATTCCCCCTCATTGGGAATTCAATAACGGACAATGGCAGGAAGATCCTTCCGTGCTAAAACTAGGCCCAGAATCAGATCCTGTATGTCCAGATGTTGGTGTCTGTACCTGTACAGGAAAATTCAATTATTATAATTCCACTGACAATCGATGCTACTCTTCTCCATACATTCCAACATCCTATCAGAATGCATGCAAGCAGTATGCGCAACTTGATTTTCCAGGATGGGATTTTAATGGACATACATGCAACTGGGTTTCTACCTCTGATCCTTACGAGAATGACGAATCAATGCGACTGGCGTCAGAGAAGATAGATGTTGGAGGTCTTGGAATCAATTTTTCAGATTATGATGGTGCAAGTACAATAATGGTTGGAATTATAATTGGCACAGGCATTGCATTTAGTTTATTGCTTTATTGGAGAAAAAGAAAATGAAGACTAGATACATCCTTCTCAGTATAATTGGTCTAATTATTGTGGCAATGTGGATGATTGGCGTACCATTAATGGGCGCTCATCCTATTGCCATTTTGGCCATTCCATTTGCAATAATTCAAATGACTATGGTGGAAGGAAATGGGGTAGTTTGTTTTGACTCTTGTGGACCGTGTGCGTCTTGGGGTGAAAACTATCTACCTTTTGAGGACGGATGTCGGCTACCTGAAAGTGTAGATGATTGTAATTTGGTTCTTCCTAACATGGAATGGGAATTTATGGATAACAAATGTGTGCCTCTAAATGTAAATCCAAATACGGTAATAACATTGGATGGGCCTTAAATCATGTATCTTTTTGATTGGAAATGAAGACTAAACTTTTGATAATAATTGCAAGCATAGTATTGATGTCATCATCTGTACTTGTGACCTATGACGCATCTGCAATATGCATGCCAAATTCAGATTGGCCAGACAGGCCATGCTATGGATGTCCCAGTTGTTATCCTGGAATTGAGCAGGAAAAAAGAGACTGGATTGGATACTATGAATTCAAGGGAATGCAATGGATGGAACAGCAAAAAGATAGGATGCTCAGAACAATAGATGACAAAGGACTTGACATGTGGCTAAACCACAAGTCACCCTACTTTACCGACTCTAACCGTAACGTTTGGATGTATTATTACCTCAAGGGAGATGTGCAACGAGAGTATGGAAAGTATGTAGGAGAGTTTGATCCTCCCAGACATCAGTTCACCGAAAGCCATCCTCAAAGCTATGTTGGTGTGCTCTGCAACAACGAAATGGAATTATTGCTCAAAGAAAGCAAGAAAACTCCCGCATGCGTGAATGCCAACTCAGCAGAGGTGTTGATTAAAAGAGGTTGGGGCAATCCAGTGAAAACCAAAAGTGTGGATGATAATATCTGGCATGGGGATGTTCGATACGACATAGATGGTGGAGAATTAACTCGCGTCACTTCAGAGAATGTGATTAGAAACAGCATGGTGCATTCTGAAACTGTCTCATTGACATTTGAGATAATGCCCTCAACGAATGGAACGTTGGCAGTAAGCATTCCTCACGGCATGCTGAATACATACCCTGATCATTGGAGGGAATTTGTTGTGACAGTTGACGGAAATAAAGTTGATACATTTAATCATAGCAAAAGGGATTATTTCCAAATGCACATAATACCATTTGAGTCAGATGCCCACGAGATTACAGTATCAATTCCCCCATGGCCGCTATGGATAAAAGTTGAAAAAATGCAATTTGATTATGATGATTGGATCATCCCTCCAATTGATATGACCAAAGAAAAAATTAAGAATTTTCCAAACTTGCAGAGCTCAATCAGTTTTGTTGATGAATCCAAAAATATAATGTACAGAAACGTCTCCTATGAGGAAACTGCAAAACTACAGGAATTGTTCGGTGTAGCGTATAATGGTCAACGATACATGACATATGATTATAATCTGTACACTATTTCCTGGTCTTTTCAGTATGATAGACCCGAATGATTTTGGAGAATGGGATGAAAACTAGAACTCAAAAACTATCAAAAGAAAGAAAGATGATTTATTTTGTCATCTTCCTGTTTGTCTTGAATGCCTTTGGTCTGATTCCAATTGGTGTGATTGGAGCATATACTGCAGAACCGATAACTGTCACATCCAGCAAAACACTGGAAGATGGGACTGTGGTAGATTTGATGGGCAAAAAACACAGGATATGATCAAAGCATATGAGAAACAATATGGCAGTCTTCCTGAAGAATTGTTGGAATTAATTGGGAATAGAAAATGAAGACTAGGCTTTTGATGATATTTGCAATTGGAATGATTGGATTTGCAGCAATCCCGTACTCCTACGCATCTTGTGCGGCTCCGTTGTTTGGACCTCCAGGACCGTGCTTTGATTCGTTTTCTGTGTTTACCGATACAGCACTTACTGAAAAATCAATCATGGAAAACTATGCCCGAAACATCGAGTTAAACTACGGGGACTGGCAAATGTCCGACAGAAATTGGGGCAATGAAGATGATGCATTACAACTGCCTGCAATAATCTGTACAGAGTTTGTAGTAGATGGCATTAAACAATACAGAATGGCCAAATGGGTGGATTCGCAAACCATTTCCAGCTTTGAGAACCATAGGGATGACTCCCTTTGTGACAAATGGCTTTCACCAATTGATGACGGTGTAAAAATAAGGTGGGACAAATCCAACTATTTGCCAAATGATGTAGGAATTGTCAAAGTGGCTGATAAGGGCATGAATCTAGATGATGCAAAAATAGATTCCTTTGACATTCATGTGTGGTCAGACACTGATCATACAGGTATCAAATTAACAATAACTGAAACTGATAATGCTAGTGGAATTTTTGAAGCCAGAGTTTTCTTTACAGTTACTGATGAATCAAGAGACACTCAACTTTTAGTGGAAGATGCCGTGTATGCTGAGCATAAATCAAGTGTTAATATTTCAAGAATAATTAACGACACTGAACATGTAGAACTAACTGAGGAGATGTTTGAAGATGCATTCATAGAATGTGCGGAGGGATACAAGCAAATTGATTCTGAGTGTATACCTGATGATGTTCTTACAATTAGTTACGGTCATCAATGGGCTCTAAAAATCATTTTGATAATACTTGTTTTGATTACAATATCTGTTGGAATAATTGTGGGTTTAAAAATTTGGAGAAAAAGAAAATGAGGACTAGTTACATAATCATCATACTTGGAGTTACCATTGCCAGTTCTGTAATTTTTGCTGTTTCACAAGATGTTTTACAAGAACAGAATCTATCCAAACAATGTGATATCCCATTTGATGAAAATTTCCTAAAAAGAAGAGCATATTCAGCACCTAATGATGGAAAGCCACATCATACTATTGAGGCAGAATTTTCAATCTACCGTACTGTTCCAATTGGAGAATTTAGAGTTGACGAATTTTCTCATTCATTGATATTGAAACCTGTAGTAACTTCGCATGGCTACATCATAATGTGTGATCCATTACCAATTTTAGAAAAAAGATTCGGTGCACAAATAGATGGTCTGGTAATTCTTGTCGATGATAAAGAAATTGAATATAAAATAATCAATAATGTGCTAAAAATCAATGTCAACAACAATACACGAATTGAAATTGTTGGGATTGACAAGGATTAGAAAATGAAAACAGACTCTCGAATTATGATTTCAATTGACAAGCAGTTTTACAGCGATGATGATGAGATTCGTATCCATGTGTGGTTTAATCATTCGTTTTACTCACCTGCCACTCTAACTGTTTTAAGCCCAACTGGCAGAAAGATAGATTCCTCCGGACTAAAAACAGATGCTCAAATCACTGAGACATTTGCGTTTACATGTGGTGGGCCATTCATGTTTGAAAACGGGTACTATACAGTCAGGGTTGAGTGTGAGAATGCAGTGTCTGAGGCAATGTTTGAGTATTACAATTCAAAAAATAGGTTTGGTTCGAGATCTGTAAAATGAAAACTAGATTTTTGATAATCATTGCAGCATTTCTAATGCTGCTTCCATGGTTTCAAGGATTTGATATTGGAATGAACAACGAAGTAATGATGGATGGAATCACAACAAGTGCAATTGCTGTTATGATAATCACCATTATCTTCTCTTTGGTGTCATGGTTTCTATTTTCATGGGCATCTAAAAACATCAAATTTACAGGAATTCCTCTGAGCATAATTACGTCTGCATCTTTAGTAATTCCATTCCTTCAAGTTCTGGGACCAATGGCCGCAGTAATTATTGGAGTTGTAGCAGGATTTACAGCATTCATGTTACAAAAAAAGATAACAAGTCCTGCAGAAAACAAATTTTTGTTGGTTGCGACAGTAACCATTGTTGTGACATATTCTGTTTTGATCACAATGATTTTAGTGACTCAGACAAACTCAATTTGGGATACAGGAGATGGTATCGGTGCGTGGACCGGAACTGCAAAATTATTGAAAAACCCAGGTGTTTACACCATTTTACGTAATCATGTTGGGTTTGCTTTCTTTCTGGCAATAATTCTCTCTTTGATAATAACTGGGCTGATAGTTAGGAAAAAATCAAAAGAGGCCAAACTTTTGAAATGAATATAATCACAAACCAAATCATTATTCTCATTGAAAGTATTTTGCATCAGGCACTTTGATGCACCTACCTCTGAAAAATTTACTGAGTTTCACGTGGATTCCCACAGGACATGGTGGTGCTGCAAGCAACTCAAGGAGCATGACAAACATTTCCAGCTGTGGAACGTAAAGTGGGCAAAATTTCACTTTAAGGACATTGCCACTGATGGAAACATTGCGTTTTTTCCAATGAGTTACTGCCCGTATTGTGGGGAAAAGATAGAGTACGAGGAAATTGCAAAATGAGTTTTTGGAGAAAAAGATGATATGAACAAGCGGAAACTGTTTTGGACATCTCTCTCGATTTTTACTATGATTATTATCGGGACTATTTTATACGTGAATGTTCTTTCGTTTGAGCGACTATTTCCATTGGAATGCGATGTATCAGAAGAATGGATAAGAGGTAAAACTGATTTTCTTGTTGTAAAGAACTTTTTGGATAATTACCCTGATGCAGAGTTTAAAAATTTGGGAAATATGGAAAACATGCCTCGATATTGCCAATATTCATTTGTTGAAGAAAAGCAGGGAGATACAAAACAAATGAGAATTACTATGGATAAGAACATGCAGTTGGTAAGGATAACTGCTGACCATGGAGCAGAAAATGAAAACTAGGAATAAAATCATAATTCTCACAATTATCCTTTTGACAATAGGATTGTTTTACCTCTACATTGCCACAAATGAGCCTTCGACATATGATGAAGGAATTGGGTTGACACGTTTTTCAGACGATGAATTCCAAAAATTTGTCAATGAAGAAGGAAACGTTGAGAATCTCAACGTCATAAAACTAACTGATGAGGAATTGGAAAAGGTTCCAGTCCTAAAAGAGATGATTGAAAAGTCATTAAGAGAAGAGTTCCCATTAAACAGCGTCGGCATTTTAGATTCTACCCTGGATGAAATCAAACACAATCACAATTACGTTGCACAAAAATATGCTGCAAAATACAACAAGAATGCTGACTCTTATTTTTCAACAAAACTTCCAGACAAGAGTCAACTTGAAAAATTCCCTGATAGTTATTGGTATGAATATGAAGGCCGTTTTTTCAAGTATGGTGAAAAATATTACAGCTTTTATGATAATAACCTCCTTGTAAATTATGGTGATCCTCACCGTATTGAAGTGGGTGTCTTAAAGCATGATCTTGCTCCGGATAGATTCTATGTTGAATTAACTGATGATGATTGGCAACATATCCCAAAGATAAAAGAGGCCATGGATAAAATAGGAACCTTGCAAGAAGACATAAGGGTTCAAACAGGACTGCCAAAATCGGAATTGGCCAAATATCATGCATGGGTTGATGATAGCCGCGGGATGGTTGTGGGTTCTTTTCTAGAATACGGGGGAGAATATTACAGAATTTCATTTTGGATTTATTGATGATGAAGACTAGACTTTTGATTCCAGTATTTACAATATCTCTCTTGTTTTCAACTAGCATAGTATTTGGTGAGTCATCTGATGAAAGTCAATATTTTTTTAAAGTAGGCGATTTTTTTTCTTGGCAGAACTTACAGACGGGCGAAACAATACCTCCCTCAGGAGTGTTAATCTCCATACTTGTGAGCAGTCTTGGATCAATTCTAATTGTATTGTTTATTGTAATTTATACAATTAAAAAAAGAAGGAAGAAAAAGGCTGAAGAGAAAAAATGAAAACTAGATTCAAACGGTTATTCCAATCATGGTCTTAAAATCACTTGATGGCAATCAACTTTAAGAATAGAACCACACCAAGAGTATATCATCAGAAACATTACTGCTACTACGGATAACCATATTAGAAATTTCCATTTGAAACTAACTTTCCGTAATTTATCAAAAAAACCCATAATTCTTCTATGACATTTCTCTTTTTACTTTACTGTATAACACAATCTGGATCGCTATTATTATTCCAAATATGGCCAATGCCACTCCCAACGCAAAACTAATTTCAGATGCAGGAAACACTGATGAAATGAACATCTGAATGATTATCCCTATTCCTGCAATGATTAACATTATCAAAATTTTCTTGTTCACATAACTCAAATTTTTTAAAACTGTTTTAAATTTACTAAATTCTAAATTTCCCTTCAAGTTCTATCTAGGTCCCTGATAGATCCAAAAATAATTTGAAAGTTCAACAATAGATGTTAAGGAAATTTTATGCTGAAAGAATCTTCCACGTGGGTGCAGTATTTACTTCCTAAACTATATCCCCAGCACAACACGTATGGGATATAGTTAAGGAGGAAATTATTACACCCACGTGGAACTGTCGAAAATATAAAAAATGAAAAAAAACTGATTTGTATGCTTGAAGATTAATCTTCTTGATCTAAGAGAATTCCCAGTTTCTTGATTGTCATCTCTTCTTGCTTGAGATGTTTTTTCAACAGATTCTGATGATCACGTCTGTGCTTTTGAAACACTTGACGCAGTCTTGCTCTTGTTTTTGCATTTTTTAATTGCTTGTCGTAATCAGTATGTAGTTTTTTGATACTCTGACCTAAATCACCCAGAGTCTTTTTTCCACTGGATGAAACGGCAGTTATAATTGATTTTGAAGTCATGAATGAATCGAATGAAACTCCATACAAAAGTCAGTTTGGTACAAAATATTAGACCGTACCATGAATAATGCAGGCATTTGAAAAAGAGAAAAGAGAGTTAGTTACCAGTAACTAAATCCCAGATGAATCCAAAGAATTCCCTTACCATGTCTTGATTTTCAAAAAAAGTAGATAATTTCAGATCTAAAAATTCATTGACCCAGATCGAACAAAATTTCAATCAAACAATTCTAGTCCAAACTTAAGCAATGTAAAATTCCATGGTAGGATTATGCTCAAAATGCTACACGTCCGGTGTATCTCTTGTTTTACATGAAGAAACATTTGAAGCAATATGTGACAAGTGTAGAAACTAGGCATCCATTGTCAAACAAGTCAGGTCACTGCGAATAGATGAGAACAATTGTGATTTGCCTATATTCTTTTTATCTTCTGCAATACCATCAATTTGTGCCTTGTTTGCGTGCCCTTTGGTTTTGTCCTTAAAACATAACTGCAACATGGGCAATGCTTGCCGTCCCAATCTATGAAAATCTCACATATTGAACATCTTTTTTGACCCAACTCATACCTGCTGTTTATTCCAAAAGGCTTGTTTGCCTTGTATCTGATACATGTGCCTTTACATGTCATGAATAAAAGAATCAATTCAGGAATTTATGAATCTAAAGAACAATGCATTGCAATTAATTATCGAGTAAAATCCAACTGAGAAATTCTGAGAAATGCTTAAGTTTCAAAATACCATAATAGATGTAAGAATAAAGTTCACCATTACCCCCTGAGCGAAATGCTCTAAAGGAAACCAAACGGGATTTTGTATGGGCTTTGTTCTTTTTATTCTGTGTCAATATTATTTTAAAATAAACAATCTAATGTCGTTTTTTACTTCTGTTATTTCACATCCACATGAAAAAATTATAATTACTCTCTAGTTTAAATTCAGGATGATGGATTATTGAATCATGAGTAATGAATTTAATTTTGAATCAATTCTGGTACCTTACAATGCAACACCGGGTGCCGAACGAGGACTACAGGCTGCAATAGAACTTGCAAAAAAACTTAATGGACAAATCACTTTATTGACATGTATTGAAAGCCAATCAATATTGGCATTTTTCATAAAACAAGAAAAGAAACAGGAATTTGAACATGAAAAGAAACTCATAGAGTCAGAACTAAAAAAAATCGAATCCAAAATAAAAGAATTAAAAAAGCCAATAAAGCATGTGGTTCTAAAATCATCATTTGCACCATCAACCATTGTTGAATATGTTGAGAAAAACAATATTGACACAGTTGTCATAGGCCAAACAAAAATGATTGGTACTGAAGGAAAATATCATGAAAGCATGGCAAACTATCTCCTAAATGATCTAGTATGCCCTCTTTTAGTGGTTAAATGATGAAAAAACTGCTGTAATTAGGCAGTGTTTCAAGAAAAGTTGTTGAAAATGTAAATTGTCCTGTAACTCTGGTGGATGTTGAGAATTTGCGAGAAAGATGTCAAGCGTTTTTAATCATATTTTAGTGCCATGCAATTGGACACCAGGAGCACAAAAGGCATTCAAAAAAGCGGTGAAACTAGCAGAAATATGTCAGGCCAAAATTACGATACTCACTTGTCTTGAAGATTGTCGTACTTTCGGATTTTTTAAGACCAAGGCAAGCAAGCAAGAGTTTGAAAAGGAAAGAAGACTACTAGAAAAACAACACACAGACATGAAAAATCTTGCCAGCAGATTTGTTTTAGTGGATTCGAAAATAGTAAAAAATGGTAAAGCATCTGAGAAAATACTTGAATTTGCAGACAGACATAATGCAGATCTGATCATATTGGGGAAAAAGAAACACTCAACACATTATGAAAAGATGCATTATCATAGTACTATGGAGTCCATATTCAGAAATGCTCGCTGTGCCATTTTGATTGTGTAAGAACAACACAAGGACAGAATATCATGATTGAAAATTCCAGGTAATTTAATAATAAATGGAAAAGGAGTCAGATAATTGAAAAAGATAGAAGTGACATCCTATGCCGACAAATGTCAGTTCATAGAGAGATTTCTTTCAAAAAAAGACATCCCATATCAGAAAATCGAAGGCAAGACATTTGAGGATGTAGAGTTACACCGATACATCATTACAGTACCTGACGACCTGGCTTCAAACATCATTGAGAGCATTTCAAAAATTGTGAACACAAAACAACGAGACATATTCATAACAACAAACAAAATTGATGCCACAGTATCTGAATATCTGCATGATCTTGCAGGGAAAATAAAAAAACCAAAAAAGAGACCGCAAGTAGTGGAGGAACTCATCCCCCAAACTGAACCCTTTGTTCATTTTAAAAAGGATCTCTTCTTTATGATAATGATATCCACTGTAATAGCATCAGCAGGATTGTACATGAACAGTCCTGCAGTAGTTATTGGCGCAATGCTAATCTCCCCTCTAATTGGACCCCTGACTGCTTTTTCGTTTAACGCCGCAATTGGAAGACCGGAAAAAATGCTGAAGTCGTTTGTTTCGGGATTTATTTTGATCATTACAATAGTTGCGGTAAGCTCTGCTGTTTCTCTTATTGCAATACAGTTTGTGGAACTTCCAATCACGAACGAGATCGAGATCAGAACAACGCCTTCTCCTGTTGACGTAGTCATGGGAATATTGTTGGGTGTTGCTGCAGGAATTGCCATGGTGTCTATAATTCCAGGCATTTTGGTAGGAGTCGCCATCGCTGCCGCATTAGTTCCACCAGCAACCGTAATTGGGATTGGTTTGGCATTATTTGATTTTGACATATTCAGTGGTTCGTTGTTACTTACGTCATCAAACGTTGTGGGTTTGGTTTTGGGTTGTACAATTGTCTTTTTTTTGAAGGGAATTACTCCCAGAAAGTATCATGAAAGAGCAGTGGCAAAAAAATATTTGGTTGGCACCATAATCCTTTACATATGTTTGGGAATACTTTTGACCGTGCTTAGTGTATTCTTTGCAGATGTTCTATTTTGATAATTCTTCCAATAGATTCAGAGATTGCTCTACCTTGGACTGTACAATTTTCAGGGCAATTTCAAATCTGCCCTGAGAACCATGTTGGAGAGATTTTACTTGAAAGTATTTCTGATCATGTCACACACCACGCAAATATTCCTGTAGTCATTGTAAAATAATAAAACCCTGAGCCAATGATGAAAAACCAATTTTTAAATCATATTCAATAATCTAATTGATGTGCCACAAATGGAATATGTCTTGATGATTGGCGTGACACTGAGTGGCAAGACAAGGTACAGAAAGACAAATTTTGATCATGAGGTTATTGCATTGTCGTATTTTGACAACAGCAGGAAAAAAGAGCTCAAATACATCGAAGAATGCCTCAAGAAAGGGAAAAACATCGTGGTAGACGATACAAATTTGACTCGAGAGATAAGAAAACAACACATAGATCTTGCAAAAAAATATCATGCCAAGGTAATTGGAATTTTCATGAATACGTCAGCGGGGTTGCTCTACCAAAGAAGGATGAGAAAGCAGGATCCCTTCCCGCTAGTGGTCATTAACAAGCAGCTAAAAGATTTGGAGACTCCAACCAAAGAGGAGGGTTTTGATATGCTTGTTGTAAAAAAGGACTATGTGGAACCAAGGGACACCTAGTTCATCTGCAGATGTTCCCAAACTCGATTCATGATTATCCATTTTGATCATATTTTAAACTTACAAGAACCAGTTTTGTCATTATCAAAACAATAATTATGACACTAAGCACACGTAGCTCACACATTAATTAAACGAGTTTGCCAATTTGTCTTTTAATTTTATTTTATAGTCAATTTCAATATTGAGATTTGTGTTCATACTATCATCTAGAAAAGAGCATTTTTCCCTATGCTTCAAAACAGATTCAAGAAAATACTTGTTGGGACAGATGGTTCTGCAAAATCAATACGTGGATTGAATCAGGCCACATCACTTGGAAGACAGTCACAAGTAATAATCACGGGAATTCATGTGTTGCCAGAATTTCTGCCATCTTAATGTGTGAATCAATATGGTGATAAAATCATTATTTCAAACCATCAAGTAACTAATCTGATAAAATCAGCAAAAAAATTATTTTAACTTTCGTTGATCATGCAATTCCTGCTGGCGGCATTGATGCGGGTGTTCCTGATGTATTCTCAAAATATTTTCTAGTTTCTTCTATCATTTTCTGATTATTCTTGCCTATTCTTTCAAGCTTTTCCTCGAATTCTTCAGTTTCTACTTTAACCTTCATGATTTCTGCAAGCGTCTTAATGGATTTTATTATGGCATCGTCGTCAGGCATCATCATTCTGCAAGTGGTATACAAAACAATACCTGCTGCATCCGAATTCTTCAACGCAGAAATTACGCTTGCATCAGCACCAAGTATTGTTGCACCTGGAATCAATGGCAACTTGTATTCATCACAAAGGGCTTTTGAGTTCTTGTTGACTGCCAGGCCATATGAAATGGGGTTATCTTTGAAATCCTCACCCACTTCCAATCCGCGCGGAATGATTATTTTTTTAATGTTATTTGTTTTGGCAAATTCCAGTGATTTTGTTATTAAATCATAAGTTGCAATTGGACTCAATGGAATGTCCCCTAAAATGGCATAAATGTTATCCTTGTTGTAGATTCGAACTGGTCCAAAGATGTTCCCATCATTGATTATGTATGCCGGAGAAATCTTTGAAATTTCTAGTTCCCCTATGTCTTTCATCTGCAATTGAGTAATCAGGTAGGATGCTGCAAAAGATCCTACCAGCCCTAAGCTGGGAAATGCCACAATTAACAATTTCTCGCTCTGCATCTCTTCTGAACTCATGATCAATTACTGTCTACTGAAAGCAAATAAAGTACATTTACTTGATTTTCAATTCTGATATGACCAAACCTAATTTGATGTAAACTGAGATAAAAAAATATGACAATTGCGTATATTATCATGATAAAAGGGATTGAAGTCTTTGTTCATGTAGAAATGCTATGAAAAAGTATTACTTTTTCCTAATTCTGGTGGCAAT
>JAOTSS010000076.1 GCA_029864805.1 Candidatus Nitrosopumilus sp.
TAATTCTTTTTCAGCTTCGTGTTCTTTCCATAGGTGTGGGCTACTTTTTTTTGAAATAACATTTTCTGGTACTCCCAAATATTTTGCAATTTCTCTTACCTGAAGCTTGTATAGTGAAATAATTGGCGTAATGTCTGATGCCCCATCTCCAAATTTAGTAAAATACCCGATCATATACTCACTTTTATCACTTGAACCTAAGACGAGATAGTTTTTGGAGTTTGCATAGTAATACAAAATATTTGTTCTGACTCTTGCTCGAAGATTTCCACTGGATTTTTCATTTGGTTCAATATTCATCATGTATTCATTTATGATTGGATTGATGTCGATTAGCTTGTATTCTATTCCTGTCAACGCAATGATTTTGAGTGCATCCTTTGTTTCTGATTCGGGTGTAATTGTGGTATCTGGCATTATTAATGCAAGTGTTTTGTCTTTAAGTTTTCTTTTACAAATGTAAGATAATACTGCCGAATCTATGCCTCCACTTAATCCTAAAATGACTCCTTTTGCATGACTTTTTTTAATTTGTTCAGATACAAATTTTTCAATTGTTTCGGTAATTACAGAATAATCTTGATTTGTGATTTCATTTATGATGTTCGGATTCAACAATTATTTTTTAGAATATGTATGAATAAAACTTATGCCTAGATTTTAATTTTAGGCATAGGTTAAAAATCTATTAAATCCTTTCTTAGATGCGCTTTAACGCGTATTAAAATTATTTTTAAGAATGTTTTACAGACATATGTTGAATCTAATCCTACGGAGTATTGTTTGCATTAAATTTATCAAGTGATTGAGTATTGTCAAGTCCTCAAAAGATACGGATAATCGTTTAGAATCCACTGAAATTGCTCCAGACTGAATAATGGGTCAAATTTTAAATTTTAGCTATATTAAATTATCCTGATATGCCAATCTATTTTGTATGATTAAATGTCAATATAGATGCCATCATCTCGGGCTTGCACGGGATATGTTTCAAGTTTTACTTCTTTGAGATAATCCATGAGTTCCCCTGTTTTAATATTGTAATGCCAAAAGTGTAATGGACATTCTACAATATCGCCATCTAATTTACCTGGTGCAATTGATCCATCTTGATGTACACAAAGATCATCCATTGCATGGTATCCGTCTTGATTGAAAATTGCAACTTGCTTTCCGTCAATTTTGAAAGCTTTGCCCTTACCTGCAGCAACTTCACCTTTGTCTGCTATTTTCTTCCAGGTCAATATTTTTCTATTGTTCTTGTCATTTATTTACATTCGCATGATACAACTTTATAGTCTAATTCTTGCATGATAATATTGAGTAAAATTAAGACTAGTCCAAAATTGATCAAAGAAGGCAAATTATCTTATGAATGGGCTAGATCCCATATGCAAATTTTAGACAATACTATTAATCGTTATAAAAAATCAAAACCACTCAAAGGTGTCACACTTGGTTTTTGCTTGCACATTACAAAAGAAACATCTGTTTTACTTATGGGTGCTAAAGAATTGGGTGCTACTGTTGCGTGTTGTGGTGGAAATCCATTAACCACTCAGGATGATATTGCTGCATATTTGGCATCTCAGGGAATTCATGTTTATTCATGGCATGGTCAGTCTGTCAAAGATTATGATTGGTGCATTGATCAAGTGCTGAAACATAAACCAACTATTCTAACTGATGATGGCGCTGATATGAATATCAAAGCTCATTTTGACAAACGATTCAAAGATATGAAAGTTCTAGGAGCCACAGAGGAAACTACTGCAGGTGTCACCCGAATCAGAGCTGTGGAAAATCAAGGTAAACTTCGTTATCCTGTAATTTTAGTCAATGAAGCTCAAACAAAACATATGTTTGACAATCGATACGGTACTGGACAAAGTACCATTGATGGTTATCTGCGTGCAATGAATCTACTTATGGCATCAAAACGTGTTGTTGTAGTTGGATATGGTTGGGTTGGACGTGGTGTTGCATCACGATTTCATGGAATGGGTTCGAAAGTAATTGTTACTGAGATAGATCCAATCAAAGGACTTGAAGCTCACATGGATGGATTTGAAGTAATGCCAATGTCTCAGGCTGCAAAGATTGGTGACATGTTTGTAACATGTACTGGAATGACTAGTGTCATTAGAAAAGAGCATATTTTACAAATGAAAAATGGTGCAATCATGGGTAATGTGGGTCACTTTGATGTGGAAATTGACAGCAAATTTTTACTAAAATCATCAAAATCTGTTAAAGAAGTAAGACCTAATCTTGATGAATGCACTTTAAAAAATGGAAAAATAGTTTATCTGATTGGACAAGGTCGTCTTGCAAATTTAGTTGCAGCAGAAGGACACCCGCCAGAAGTTATGGCTCAGTCTTTCTCAAATCAAATCCTATCTGTTTTGTATATTCTTAAAAATCATAACAAGATGGAAAACAAAATTATCGATGTCCCTAAAGAAATAGATAAGCAAGTAGCTGTTGATGCTCTTAATGCAATGGATGTTAAAATTGACAAACTTACTTCTGAACAAGTTAAGTATGCAAACAACTGGTAAACTTCTTAACCTCAATAGCGCTTTCAAATAATATCTGATGAACAAGAAAGCTATCATTACAAGTGCACTGCCTTATGCAAACGGTGAAATCCATTTAGGGCATGTAGCATCAACGTATCTTCCTGCTGACGTAACAACTAGATTTTTAAAATTAAGTGGAGTGGAGGCATACTATGTCTGCGCGTCTGATGATTATGGAACTCCAATTCTAATTCAATCAGAAAAAGAAGGAAAAACTCCATCTGAATATGTTGCCCATTGGAATCAACGTGATTATGATGATTTTTCTGCGTTTAACATCAAATTTGATTTTTTTTACAAAACAAGTTCTACTGAAAATATAGCATTTGTTCAAGATGTCTTCAAAAAATTAAATGATTCTGGACATATTTATGAAAAAGAAATTATTCAATTCTATTGTAATAACGATAAGAAGTTTCTGCCTGACCGATATGTCAAAGGCACATGTCCTTATTGTAATGCTGAAGACCAGTACTCTGATCTGTGTGAAAGTTGTGGTCGTGTACCTGAGGAAATAATTAATCCAAAATGCTCTTTATGTGGTCAACCTCCGACTAAAGAAAAAACAAAACATTATTTTTACAGACTAACAAATTTTGGAGATTCTTTATCAAAATGGTTGGATGAAAACAAACATCTTCAAAAAGATGTAAAAAAATATGTTCAAAATTGGATTAAATCTGGATTAATTGATTGGGATATTACTCGAGATATTACTTGGGGTGTACCTGTCCCGCTTGATGATGCAAAAGGTAAAGTTTTCTATGGCTGGTTTGATAATCATTTGGCATACATTTCAACTGCAATGAAATTTCTAAATGATAAGGGAATCGACGGAAAAAAATTTTGGAATTCTGCAGACATTTACCATTTTATTGGAAAGGATATTGTGTACCATCATTATCTTTTTTTACCTGCAATGAGATTAGGACTAAATAGCGAATACAAACTACCTGACTATATTCCAACTCGAGGACATCTAACACTTCAAGGAAAGAAAATTTCTAAAAGTAGGAATTGGTATATTGGACTAAAAGAATTTTTGGAATACTATCCTGCAGACTATCTTAGATTCTATCTTGTATCTATCAACCCTTATTCTCAAGATGATTTAAATTTTGATTGGGATGATTTTACCACTCGAATTAATTCCGAGCTAATTGGAAATCTTGGAAATTTTGTTAATCGAGCATTAGGCTTTACTAAAAAAACATTTGATGGAAAGATTCCTGAAACTGAATCATTTGATGAAAAAGATTCTGAAGCGGAACAAAAAATTAAAAATCTTGCAACCGATGTGGGCTCTCTCATGGAACAAAATCATCTTGACAGGGCTTTGAAAAAAATCATGGAATTCTCATCATTCTTTAACCAATATTTTCAACATAAAGAACCTTGGAAAAACGGCATTGGAACTACAAACTGTGTGTATCTTTCAGTAAATGCTGCTAGAAGTCTGGCAATTGCAATCTTTCCATTTATGCCGGAATCTTCACAAAAAATTTGGAATCAACTGGGATTGGATGGGATGGTTGATGAATTTTCTTGGGATGATATGTCTAAATTAGAAATTTCATCAGGTCATTTGTTGGGTGATTCATCGCCATTGTTTGTTAAAGTTGAAAAATCTGATGTTGAAAAACATAAAACACAATTGGGTCCATCTGAATAAGCATGACACCTGTTCCGAGAATTTCCACTAGGGGCTACTATGATCTATCCAATGGAAATACTCTAAAAAATAATTCTTACTATACATATCCTAAAAATGATTTTAAAAAGTTAATTAATTCTAAAGAATTTACCGTGATGATTCATGGTTTAAGAAATGATAATGCTGGTGCTGTTGCCAAAGTTAACTTGGCAAAAAATAGGTTACGCAAATTGGGATATGTTTATCCAGTAATTGGCTTTAGTTATGATTCAAACACTACTGGGGCTCACTTGATTAAACATGCAAAACATGCTCTTGCAGTAGGTCAAAGAATTGCAAAGAAAAATGGTCGAAATCTTGGAAAATTCATTGAAGATTTTAAAATAACTAGTCCTAAAACAAAGATTCGGCTAATGGGCCACTCTTTAGGTTCTCAGGTAATCTTGAGTACTCTGGAGTATCTTGCAAAAAAGAAACAAAACGTTGGAATTGTTGAAGGTGTGTATTTTTTTGGTGCCTCAATCACTGAAGATGTGCCGTCTTCTAAAAAATATGGAAAAATTCTTCAAACCGTTGTTAATACAAAAATTGTAAATCATTATGCTCCAAAAGATGAGGTTCTTTATTGGGCAAATAAAGAGAAATATGTCAAAGGTCCACTTGGCCTTAATGGGGCCATTGACAAACCCGTCAGTAAATATAGCCAGAAACTAGTGAAACCAAAAAATCACAGATTTGCAAGTTATTCTGCAGTTCTTAATTTCTTCCCATGATTTTTTAGACTCTTGATTTCTAATTTGCATAATTAATTTTTTGTAATTATTTCAGTTTAGAATTTTGTGATGGTTGTGCTAAAAATCATAAACAATGATTGTATTTTCAATAAAAAATTCAAAACTTCATAAGTTCGATTTTTTATTCAAATTTTATGGTTAGATCAGTAAATTTTGTAGTTTTAGGAAAACAAGATGTTGTATCTGATTTTGGAAAAAAAGGTACTGAAACTGATCTTACGCTTTATGATCGAAAAGAATCTGACATAATCAAAACTTGGGTTGTACCTAATGGATTCCCTGATAAAATACAGCCTCTTTTTCAGGCAATTAATTTGGCTGAATATGCTATACTATACGTTGATAAATTAGATAAATTTACTGGGGAACAAATCATTGCACTTGATTTATTGAAAAAAGAAAAGGGCATTTTATCTCATACTTTTGATGTTGATGAATCAAAATTGGCAATGATGATCAAAGGAACTGTTGTTGAAAATTATACAAAAGTTGATCAAGATAAAATTAAAGAAGAAATGGATAAACTAGAACCACTCACAAATGATGATCTTTCTGAGATGGTGATTGATCATTGTTTTGATGTTAAAGGTGTTGGAACTGTCATTTTAGGTAAAGTGACTAATGGAACCGTAAAACAATATGATAATTTGAAATTATATCCTGCAGACGTTGATGTTTTGATTAAATCAATTCAAATGCATGATGATCCTGTGAGTGAATCTATCTGTCCCGCAAGAGTTGGATTGGCAGTTAAAGGTGTCAAGCCTGACGAAGTGAGTCGCGGTGATGTAATTTCTGAAAAAGGTGCAGTTGATGTAAAAACTGAGATTGAACTTGATTTTCAGAAAAGTCCATTTTACAAGAATGATATTGCAGAAAATCAAGGTTGTTTAGTAAATATTGGATTGCAAATCAAAGCTGCAAAATTTTCATCAATCTCTCCTTTAAAACTAACATTTGAAAAACCAGTTGTATGTAAGACCGGACAAATCGCTATTATTTTAAAACCTGAATCCACGACAATTAGGATACTTGGAAGCGGTGCAATACAATAGACTAATTTAATTAAATCAAAAATTGTTACTGAACACCAATGAAACCAATACGTGCTTGTCCTATTTGTCCAAAATGCGGTTCAAAGAGATTCATTAGGCTTGCAGGTGAAAAAGTCACTGTAAAATGTCGCTCATGTGACAAAATAATTGAAATCTAAATCATAGTTAATATTTGCAATATTCTTGTTAAAATCATGGCAAAAACATGGAAAGATAACGATATCAGTCTTGATCCATTAAAAGATCAAACAATTGCTGTAATTGGTTATGGGATCCAAGGTGATGCACAAGCTAACAACATGAAGGACTCTGGTCTTAATGTAATAATTGGTCTTAAAGAAGGCGGTAATAGCTGGAAAAAGGCAGAAGCTGATGGTCACAAAGTAATGTCTGTTGCAGATGCAACAAAACAAGCAGACATTATTCACATATTGATTCCTGACATGATTCAAGGTCAAGTATACAAAGATGAAATTGCGCCAAATCTTTCAGAAGGAAAAGCATTGTCATTTTCTCATGCAGCTGCAATCTATTGGAAATGGATTGAAGCCCCAAACAACGTTGATTTAATCATGGTTGCACCAAAGGGACCTGGTTCTAAAGTACGAGAAACATATCTTGATAATTTTGGAACTCCTTCAATTGTTGCAGTCGAACAAGACTTTACAGGAAAAGCTTGGGATAGAACATTAGGAATTGCAAAGGCCGTAGGAAGTGCAAGAGCAGGACTAATCAAAACTACTTTCAAAGAAGAGGTGGAAACTGATTGGTTTGGTGAACAAGCTGACCTTTGTGGAGGTGCAGCTTCTATGGTTACAAATGCATTTGAAACTCTAGTTGAAGCTGGATACCAACCAGAAATTGCTTACTTTGAAGTGTTACATGAGCTTAAACTCATTGTAGATTTAATTCAGAGATATGGGATTAATGGAATGTGGAGACGCGTAAGCGAGACTGCCAGATATGGCGGACTAACACGTGGTCCAATGGTTATGGATTCTGCAAGTAAAGCCAACATGAAAAAAGTTCTCACCATGATTCAAGATGGTACATTTAACAATGAATGGATTTCTGAATACCAGAAAAATGGCAAGGATTCCTTTGATAAATACATGAAAGAATACGATGCACACCAAATTGAAAAAGTTGGTAAAGAAATGCGTAAAATGATGTGGCCTGATTCTACAGAATAACAAAAAATTAACATTTTTTTTATTTTTATGTGATTTTTCTATAATATTTTTTATATTTTTGCTTAGTGAATAGATCTCAAACTAAAATGAAATAATGGAATATTCTGATTGTTCATCATACATTTAATTTCATTTTAGACGATGTATGCATTATGTCATATCTGTTCCTTGAATTCCATTTTTGAGGCTTTTATTTTTTCTCATTAATTTAATGCATATTATTAATTATCTAAAATTTGAATAATGAAAAAAATGCTAATAGAGTTTCTATAAATTATAATCTACTTTCTTAATTAGATTTTATTATTATTTAATTGATTATTGGTTTGGAAAATCACACATTGTTCTTTTTCTCTATATTTTTCTTAACTTGGAAACGCCAGTGGTAATGTGATCAATAATTGTTGGTAATGGTGTACCTGGACCAAATACATGATCTACTCCTGACTTTATCAAATCTTTATGGTCAATTTCTGGAATTACTCCGCCTCCCACTATTAGTACGTCGTTGATTCCTTTCTTTTTCAATGTCTTGACCACTCTTGGAAATAGTGTTCCATGTGCTCCATTTAGTAAGCTCATTGCGACTGCATCTACGTCTTCATCTTCTGCAATTTGTGCAATTCTATCTGGAGTTGCAAAAAGTCCTGAATAGATTACTTCCATCCCTGCATCTCTAAATGCTCTACAAAGTACAAGA
>JAOTSS010000077.1 GCA_029864805.1 Candidatus Nitrosopumilus sp.
ATCAACTTTACCCAAGATTTCTTTAACTTCTGAAAGTGAAATGGCTTGTTTCTTTTGTACTTCTTCCATATTATACACCGAATGGTTTTATGTGATCCAATCTAGTGATTAAGGTTTTCGATTTTTCACCTAATTTCACATCAAGTGTGACTGCGCGTCTACCAACATTTGTAATAACACCTACTTTACCGTGATATCTTCTGTGTGGTAATCCTTTGTGCTGTCTAGGATCAATAATGACAAGTGCCTGTTGACCTTCTTGGTATTCACGTAACAAGAATGAGACCCCTCTAGGAGCCTTTTTCTTCATAACAGATCTGGATTTATGTTTAAATCCATGTGAACGACCATGGGATTTCTTAGTTGCCATTTAGTGAAAATCTTTGAAAGCCCTATTTTAAGACTTAGAACAGAATTTAGTGAAAATTAGCCAATAATATCAGTTCTGAGTTGCCCACAAGCAGCTGAGATCTCAGTTCCTTTTTCTATTCTGATAGTACAATTTATCCCTGCATTTGATAAAATTCGTTCAAATTCAAGGACTCTAGTTTTTGATGGTCGTCTAAAATCTCCTGCAGTAGGATTAATTGGAATCAGATTGACATGAGAACCATTACCTTTCAATAGTCTAGATAGTTCTTGAGCAATTTCAGGTGAGTCATTTATTCCTTCCATCAGAGCATATTCAAATGTCACACGTCTTCCAGTTTTTTTGAAATAGCGTCTTCCTGCCTCAATAATATCTTCTACTGAATTTGGTCCTGCAGTTGGAACGAGTTCTTTTCGTAATTTGTTATTAGGCGAATGAAGTGAGATGGCAAGACCAATCTGTAGGTTTTCTTCTGCAAGTTTATTGATTCCAGATACGATACCTATTGTGGAGATTGTTATGTGACGTTGACCAAGTCCAAAGCCTCTATCATGTGTTAAAATTCGTATGGCTCTAATCATCTCATCATAATTTGCCATGGGCTCTCCCATTCCCATAAATACCAAATTTGTCACATGTTCTCCTCGTTTCTCCAAAATTTCTGCAAAATGAATTACTTGGGATACAATATGTTCTGCAGCAAGATTGGTTTTGAAACCCATTTGTCCTGTGGCACAAAATACACATCCCATGGTACATCCAATTTGAGTAGAGACACAAATTGTTGATCGTGGATGACCTCCAATCTTGGATGAAGGGTATTGCATCAGAACTGTTTCTACTGCACTGTTATCATTTAGATTAAGTAAAAGTTTAGTTGTCTCCCCATCCTCACTTACAACTCTATGAGTTTCTTTTGCCGAACCAATGGTGTATCCAGATTCAGTCAGGTCTGTTCTTAATTTTTTTGGGAGTTGCGGTATGTCGTTAATATCTTTAGGGAATTTGTAATATAATGGAAGTAGAATTTGATCTGCACGATATCTTGGATAGCCCATGCCAATTACTAATTGCTCCATCTCTTCTGGAAGTAGTCGATAGAGATCTGTCATTATATATTGATCGTCTCAAATGATATTATAATTTAATCAATGGTGTTGAAAATAAAAAAAACAAAGAGAAAGGAACGAAAAGGAGAAGAGTTACTCTTCAATAGGTTCTGAATCTTCTGATTCATTATCTATTGTGGATTCCACAAAAGCATCTACCTCAGGTGCTTTTGCTGTAGCATCTACCTCAGGTGCTTTTGCTGTAGCATCTACCTCAGGTGCTTTTGCTGTAGCATCTACCTCAGGTGCTTTTGCTGTAGCATCTACCTCAGGTGCTTTTGCTGCTTTTTTGGTAGTTTTTTTCGTCTTTTTCTCTGCGTCTTCAGGATCTATTACACCTGCTTCGCCTAGAGCAAAGATGACTTCTTCTTCAGGATGATGAGGACTATCTACCATTCTAGCAATTCGTTTCTTACCTGATTTCTTAAAGTATATTCTATAGGTACTTGTATGTGCAACTACGTTTCCGCCTATAGGTCGTGTTGGATCTCCAAAAAAGACATCAGGTGAGGCCATAACTTGGTTGGTTGCAATTGCAGCACAGTTGTATGTCTCTGCAATTCGAGATAGCAAATGAACAAAATGATTTAGTTTTTGTTGTCTAACAGACAATGTTCCTCTTCCAAGATATTCAGCACGGAACAATCCAACTGCAGAATCTGCAACAATTAGTTTAACATTATTTTCTTCAATAATGGGACCGGCTTCTTCTAGAATTAAGACTTGATGTGCACTGTTATATGCACGTGCAACTATGATATTATCTAGAACTTTTTCTGGATCCATATCATGAGCTTTGGCAATAGAGACAATTCTTTCAGGTCTGAAAGTATTTTCAGTATCAATGTACAAAACACTTCCTTCAAGGCCACCTTCTTCTTTGGTTTTTTGAACCATAACAGACATTGTATGAGCAAATTGTGTTTTACCGCAACCAAATTCACCATAAACCTCTGTTAAGGCTTGAGTCTCAATGCCACCATCAAATAATGTATCAAGACAGTTTGTGCCAGTTGTAATTTTACCAATACTTTGTCGATGTTTGTAAATTTCGCTTGCACTAACAAAATGTTTAGCAATTAATCCTCCATCAACTAAATGTTGTCGAGCCTTATTGACAATTTTTTCAGCAGTGTCCTTTTCCATTCCAGTTATTTCTGCAATTTCTACAGGACCCCTAACGATAAGATCCATGACGTTGTGAACGCCTGCATCAGATAATTTTCTTGTAGTTACAGGACCTACGCCCTCTAAACTATCTAATCTTAAATCTTCCATACCGTATGGTACGGTACTGGTACTTTATAAAAGTATTGTTTTATGGTTCTGTAAAGATGTAGATCGTAAAATGATAAATTTTAATGAATGACTAGCGTCTCTTTCTTCTTTGCCCAGGTTTATTCTGACCTGGGAATCTACCTAGGACAAATCGCTTTTTGAAGTTGCCTTTGTTCGCAACACTGGAACTATCACCTACAATTTTTCTTCCTTCTACTTTAGGAGTTTGTCCTCTCACTTTACCTGCTTTGGTAAGTGAACCGTGTGTTGCCATAATTATGAATAAGAATTAGTGAATTTATGTATTTGTATGACTACCAATATTTGGCTTTAACAGTCTCAATTACTTTTTCGTGTTCTTTACTCTTTCTACGAGCATATCTTTCCATGGCACCAAGAGGAACACCGCCAAGAGATCTTGCAATAGCATTAAAGAAGTATCTTTGAGGACCCTTTGAACCTGTCTTAGTCATGAATTTTTGAATACCATATTTGAAATTGTGTTGCCAAGTTTTGTAAAGTACACCCAATTGAGCAGGAGTCATTTCATTTCCTATGTTAAAGAAATCAGATTTTTCTAATAATCCAATAGGAACAAAGGTTAGAGCAGTTGCTGTAAACATAGAATCAGGTTGCTCATTTTCTAGTTCGCTAAGTAAACGAATTGTTTCCCAAGAATCTTCAGGAGTTTCGTCATTATCAAGCCCCATAATTAATGTAAAAGCGGGAATCCAATAGTCTTGATTTAATGTCTTGACACCCTCTTTTACAACCCAATGCCATTCATCAGGAGAATATGGTGCAAGCTTTCTATCAGCATATTTACCAATTAATCTAAGACTTCCTGTTTCAAATCCAGCTTGTACTCCAATCATGTTGTCAGGACCTGCTTTGATAATTTTAGAAAGATTTGGAATTAATTTTTCATCAGCAATAGCTCCTGCCAAAGTACCGTGTGTTGGATTTGTGTGTTCAACACCAGTTGACATGATTGCTGTGAATAATTCTTCTAGTGCTTCTCTATTTGGTTCCATTCCTTTTGCAGTTCTAGGATCCATTCCATAAACGAAAATATCATCACTGTGAATCCATGCAGACTTGGAACCACCTTTCTTTATGTTAACTTCGATTTCTCTTTTGACTTTTTCAGGAGAATAGTATCTTAATGATCTTAGTGTAACGTCACAGAATTTACAACCTCTACCACAGCCACGCATTACCTCAACCATTCCATGCATACTTGGTTCTACAATGTCAGGGATTTCTTCAAGTTCTGGTCTATCCCAAAAATTAACAAATCGTCCATGGATTTTTTTGCCATTTCTTTCAAATTCTTTAATGTTAACTTTAAAGTCACTTCTCTTTCTAAAAGGATCCATATTTTCAAAGTCACCATTAATCAAATAGTTGAAAAATCTTCCAGCATGTCCATCAATTTCGGGTGCTATCCCACCCAATTCTCCTTCAAGAATTGCATAGATTCCAAATTCCTCAATTTTCTCGGGATCATAATTGTATTGCCAAGTTCCAGATGCACCGGAAATCACTTTGGCTTTACTACCAGTTTTTAATTTAGCAGCTTTGATTCTATGATGTAATTCGGTATTGTAAAATTCGTCATAAGACGTCTGTTTTCTGCCATAAGTAAATGTCATAGTTACAGGACCCATGCCAAGAGGATCCATTTCATATGTTCCAACTACTTCAGTTTGAGGACCAATAAATTGCTCTATGTGATCAGGATGTGCGACAACTACTTCTTGTCTACTAAACCCATCTCGGAGTAAACCTGCTTCTAATTTTCTTAAACCGTATGGTGCATAGTTTGCAACACCATTTGTGTGAGGAATGTAATTACAAATAAAATCAAATAGAATTTTGGGAGTTACTTGGTTTCCAAGTATTTTGTACCAAAAACTGCTTTTATCTCGATTTGGATCAATTGCTGGTGCACATCCAAAAAATGTTGCTAGTGAAAGTCCTCTATACGGAGACATCAAAGTTCTATCCGCAGTTAAAACAATTTTTGGAGTTCCCATATCCGTCACGGAAATAATTTTGTGATTTATTTTAAACCTTGCTAGTAAAACTCAATATTTTTCTAAAATTCCAGCCTTATTCCTGTAAAAATGACCAAATTCCTTGTTTGAAGATAAATGGTCTCCATCAAAAACAGTCCCATCTCTACATACCAAGTCTTCTTCAATGCAGCAGCTTCCACAAATTCCAACACCACACTTCATCATTCTCTCAAGACTAGCTTGAACAAATATATTCTTGGAACGAGCTGATTGTACAGTTTTGTACATCATTATTTCAGGTCCACATGCATATACCCCATCAAAATGAGATTCATCTACAAGTTTTTCAACTAAATCAGTGACAAATCCTTTTTCACCATAACTTCCATCATCAGTTGAAACTATTACTTTGTGGTGATTATTTTCCAATATACTATTTGCTAAGTTTTCAAAGAATACTTCATCTTTTGATTTTGCGCCTATTAGAACAGTAACATCATCTGTGGGCTTTACAAAAGTAAGCAATCGCATCATTGGTACAAGACCCGTTCCACCACCAACTAACAAAAGATTTCCTTCTCTAAGATCAAAAGAATTTCCATATGGGCCACGAATTCCAATTTGTTGTCCTTCTTTAACGTTAAACAAACCAGTTGAAGCTGGACCATGTTTTCTTACAGTAAATGCTGCTTTTCCAGGTTCTTTAGAAATCATTATACTCATTGGCAATTCATTTACTCCAGGTATCCAAACCATTGCAAATTGTCCAGGAAGAGCATTAGACATTACATCATCGGAAAAAACCAAAGTTCTGACAGTAGGCGTTTCATCAATTACTTTTTCAATTGTTACAATTGTTGTGTGATTATGATTTCTTTGCAAGACCCACCATATCCTTAATTGAAGAATAATTTTTTCTTTTCATGTATTGCAATATTCCATTATTGATTTCACTAAAAATATCAATCCAATTATCACCTACTGCACTACCAAGTTGAATTGCAGAAGCACCTGCTAAGAAAAATTCTATTGCATCTTCCCATGTGGAAACACCACCACATCCAATTATTGGAATATCATGTTTTAAAGAAATCTCATATACGCATCGCAGTGCAATTGGTTTGATTGGAGTTCCAGACAATCCTCCAAACTTATTACTAAGAATAGGACGTTGAGTTTCAACATCTATGGCCATTGCTCTGACTGTATTAATTGCAGTTATTGCATCAATTCCAGAATCGATTGCAGTACTTACAGTATTCAGATAATGAGTGGTACCCAAACCTACTTTTGCAATTATTGGAACATCAGTTGTATTTTTTGCAGTAGTTACAATTTTTTTAACTAATTCTGGATCATCACCAACTTCTAAACCGACTTTGGCAACGTGAGGACAAGACAAATTTAGCTCATAAGCTGTAACTTTACAATTTTCAAACTGTTTTATCATCATTTCAAAATCTTCAGGAATTGAACCTACCAAACTAACTATTATTGGAACTTCTTGATTAGGTTCAATCATTTTAGCAAAATTTGGAGCTCCAGGATTTGAGAGACCTACGGCATTTATCCAGCCACCACCTTTTACACTAAAGATAGTCGGGTTTGGATAACCTTCCCATGGTTCTGTACTAAGAGATTTAGTCACAACTGCACCAGCACCTGAACGGTATAATCGATTAAAAACATCTAAAGAAATGCCTAAAATTCCAGATGCCAACATTACAGGACTATCTAATTGGATTTGTCCTATAGAAGTTGCAAGATTGGATTCCACTTTGAATGATGAACTTAGTTTCGAATATAATAGTTGATTCACGATTCTGGTACCTTTTTTAAAGGTGGTTTAGAATCAACTAGTCATGTATTCTGTGATATTAACAGAGTTAGGAATTTCAGTTTTTAATGAAGGGAAGCTTGAAAAAGCATTTCCATTCTCTAATCCAGTTAAAGAATATCTCTTAATAAAAAATAAAGAATCGAAACTAAATGAATTAATCAATTATCTAGATTCAATTCAAAGAGGAGTTTCGGTAAGTGATGAAGCATTACTTGCAATTTTAAAAAAATATTCAATTGATTGTTACTTGATGAAATCCTTGGAATTGGATAATATTCAAGCAACAAAACCACAAATAATTGTTGACTCAGGATTTGCTTCTAATTTACAGGACACATTAGGAAAACTAAGAGAATTTGCTTTAGGATTATCATCATCTAAAGTTACCGAAGTTTCTGAAAGTCCAGATCTTCACATCATTCAAGCAATCAATACATTAGACGAAATAGACAAGATTGCAAATGGTCTAAGTTCAAGACTCCGAGAATGGTATGGCTTACATTTTCCAGAATTAGACAACATTATTGATAGTATTAATGGATATGCACAAATCGTACTTTCTGGAAAACGAGAATCATTAACAAAACAAGTTTTTGAAGAAGCAGGATTTCCAGAATCAAAAGTTGAGATGTTATCTTTAATTTCTACAAAAAGTAGAGGTGGAGATATTTCTGATGTCAATTTAGCAATAGTGCAATCAATTGCAAAACAAATTTTAGACTTTCATGAATTACGTAAAAAACTTGAAGAGCATGTTGAAACTGCAATGCAAGAAATTGCTCCAAATCTTTCAGCAATTCTTGGTAGTGCAGTAGGTGCAAGAATTTTAGGAAGAGCTGGAAGTCTCAAAAGATTAGCTTCACTTCCTGCTAGTACAATACAAGTATTAGGAGCTGAAAAAGCATTATTTAGATCATTAAAAACAGGATCTCAACCACCAAAACATGGATTATTATTTCAACATGCAATGGTTCACGCTGCTCCTAGATGGCAAAGAGGAAAAATTGCACGAGCAGTTGCTGCCAAGGCAGTCATTGCTGCAAGAGTTGATGTCTACGGTGAAGGGCTAAACGAAACACTCCTTGAAAAACTCAACATCAGAGTTGATGAGATTGGTAAAAAGTATGAAAATCCAACTGAAAAAGACATCAGAAAACCCCAATCATTTAGACGTGAAGGCGGAGATAGAAGAAGAGAAGGCGGAGATAGAAGAAGAGAAGGCGGAGATAGAAGAAGAGAAGGCGGAGATAGAAGAAGAGAAGGCGGAGATAGAAGAAGAGAAGGCGGAGATAGAAGAAGAG
>JAOTSS010000115.1 GCA_029864805.1 Candidatus Nitrosopumilus sp.
CTTTCACCACTTAAAAGATTTGAAAATTGACTTTCAGGACTCTTGTAAATTTTTTCCCACTCTTCTATAACTTTGGGTTCTTGAATGGCTAGCAAATGAAATTGATTACTAAATTCTGCCATTTCACTATCAAATATTTCTTGATTTCTTGGAGCTTTCTCTTCTAGGAATTTTGTATCAATTTGTATTCTGAGGTGATTTGGAATGGTATCTAAGAATTCTAAAATCTGTCTTGAGAAATTTTCCCATGAACTAATCTCTTTATTATCGTCTTCATTAAGTTCGATATCTTCAAATTCATACTGAACTTTTGAATTTCGATTTGTTCTGATTAATTTAATTTTTTTAATTTCTGGTAGACCGGGAAATTTTTCTTTAATTATGCTAATTTCATGTTGATTTAGATCAAAATCACCCTCTGCCAATCTCATCTCTTCTTTTAATTCTTCATTCATTTCATCACAAAGATCTAATTCTGAAACCTCTTGATCTCTATTCAATAGAGTTAATGCTTGAAGAATTGTAGTTTTTCCACTTTCATTTCTTCCCACAAATGCTGCTAAATCACCAACTGTAATTTCACCCGAATCGTGAATGCAACGATATGCTCTAACTCTAAACTTTCTAAGTCGCATCTAGCGATATTTAGTTGGCTACGATTTAACTCATTCGTCAAACTGATCTTATTCTTTTCAATCTTGCTAAATAGATATAGGGGCATTATAGATCTTAAAACAAATGGCTAGCAAGAAGATTTTTGTTGTATTTGTATTACCGGTAATTTTCTCAATCGTGTTTGGTTCAGTAGTATTGACTGATATTCTTCAAAAACCTGATAGAGAATTAAATATGTGGCCAATGTCTTCTTCTGAAGGATTCTCATCTCATACATCTCCAATTGAAATTATTGGTTTATCTAAACAATATTCTACATCACAACCTGTTGAAATCCAAGTAGAAATTGATGATTTATCGTTTAATTGTGGAGATCTTTATGTTACAATTTATTCCTCTGGAACTAGTGATGTGGTAGTTCAAGGTGGATTTCTAGAACAATGTTTTGAAAAAGGGATTCAAATTATTCCTATTGGAGACGAGTTTTCCGAGATTATTGATAATCCTGGTTCATATGAGATAGTCGCAGAAATGGTCTCAAAAGAACTAAAAAATATCTCTACAAGAGGAACATTTACTATTAAATAGGAATGAAATATTTAATGAAAGATAAGAAATTGAATTTAAAAAGTAAGGTGATTTGATGGCAAAGAAAAAAGATACTTTAATTGAAGAGGCTGAAAAAATTAAGGCTGATCTTACTAAATTAAAAAAGAAAAAGCAAGTTCTAGATTCAACCTCGACAAAAAAAGCTGAATCCAAACCAGTGAAAACAACAGTCAAGAAAACAACAGTCAAGAAAACAACAGTCAAGAAAACAACAGTCAAGAAAACGACAAAAAAAGCTGAATCCAAACCAGTGAAAACAACAGTCAAGAAAACAACAGTCAAGAAAACGACAAAAAAAGCTGAATCCAAACCAGTGAAAACAACAGTCAAGAAAACGACAAAAAAAGCTGAATCCAAACCCGTGAAGAAAGTTGTAGAAAAACCAGTAAAGGTAAAAAAATTAACTAAAAAAGAATTAGAAGAAGCTAAAAGGGAGGCTGAAAAAACATTAGAAGAAGAATTAGAGGAACAACTTTCTGATGAGGAAATTGAAAATTTCCAAATTGAAAAAGTTGACATGGAGAGATTAACAAACAAAGTTTGTGATATTTTAGCTGAACGTGAATCCGATGGAATGTTCCAAGGTGAGTTATGGAAGAAACTTAAACTTACAAATCAGATTGGTTCTCGTCTAGCATTAAAACTTGAAAGAATGGGGACCATCACCAGGGAAAAACTTCTTGAGAATAATCGTTGGACTTACAAATTAATCTTAAAGAAAACTCCCATTAGTACACAATCAATTGAAAATGCCCCATGTTTGGTTTGTCCTGTAGAACAGAAATGTTCACTTGATGGTGAGATTAGTCCTAGAAGTTGTCAAATGATTGAAGATTGGGTAATTGCCGAACTAAAAAAGCCTGTGAAGTCTAAATGAAATTAATAGAAGCACGTAAAGATTATTATCGTAAATTAGCACATGAACAAGGATTTCGGAGTAGAGCTGCATTCAAATTAAAAGAACTGAATCAATCTTATCGTCTTATTGGACCTGGTTTCGGTGTTTTAGATCTTGGATGTGCTCCTGGTGGTTGGACTCAAATGGCTGTAAAATTAGTTGGAAATCAAGGCAAAGTAATGGGCGTTGATCTATCCTATGTTGAAGAAATCCCTGGTGCCCATATTATCAGAGAAAATATCGAAGATGATCTTGTTATTGATGAAGTAATGTCTTACTTTGGGCGTAAAGTTAATGCTGTCATTTGTGATCTTTCTCCTCAAGTTAGTGGAAATTGGTCTGTTGATCATGCTAAACAAATTTCTTTGAATTATGATTGC
>JAOTSS010000029.1 GCA_029864805.1 Candidatus Nitrosopumilus sp.
AATATCTAGAAGTCGAGAAAGAGGTTGAGATGATTAAAGAAATATCAAGCAGTCAATCCATCATACTTGAACGATTTTGTATCCATGTTGCAGTCAAGATGAAATCGTAAATCAGATTTACGATTACACAAGGAGCATGAAAATTGTATGGTTTCCCTACATTTTTCACACATATCGTAATTCATCAGTGAGTTACCGCATTTTCTGCAGCTTTCATCAGGCATGCTATCCCACCATTACATTAGAGGTAGGGGCATGAAATCCTGACACCAATGAAGATATGTTGGTAGAGAATTGTTTTACATCTACGTTGACATTGGAAATAACCAACAAAACTTCTTCATCCAGATTACAGACAAATTCCACATGAGATTCTCGCATGGTTATTGTCTGATGAAAAGGGCTGAGTTTTTGATCAAATTCCTTCATCATGGTTGTTTGCAACGAACGTTGCATTGCAATCATTTCTAATTGGCTGCCAGAAATACAGCTCAAATCCGTATCTTTTGCAAACTTACTTTCTACCACTCTTCCATTCTTATTTATTATTGCAACAAGATCAACATCTTTGTTCATTAGAAATACAGCATTACATAATTCCGATTTTTTGATGAACATTTTATATTCATTATTTGTTTTCATGCTTTGTCTTGCGTAATTAGATATTTATGCATCCTGTTATCTTTGTTAACAAAGATAACGCTTAATATTCAGACTTGTTTTATTCTAGCATGGGAAATCCTTTAGGTTTTAGATTACGTGATGAAGACCAGGAGGAGTTTTTGGAAATTGTCGATCAAGATGGCATGTCAGTATCATCACTTACTGCAAAGATTGTTCATGACTGGTTGAGGTTTAGAAGATCAAAACAGACCAGGGGGGATATTACACTTGCAAGTAAAATCCTAAAGAGTAGACATGACGCCATTCAGAAAAAAATGATTCCCAAGATAGTGAAAGGAGATTCAAAATACATCCTCTCTGAAATGCAGTTTCAGGTAGACAACCTGGATTTTAAAGAACTTACCAAAAGAATCACAGAATGGAACAAAGAAAACGGGTTGGTGTTTGTAATGCGAAATAGAGAGGGCAGTAAGGTATTCATGCAAAAACATGATCTGGGCATAGTTTGGTCTGAAATTCAATGTAAGATGTATTGTATGATGTACGAATGCATAGGAGAAACAATATTATCAAAAAAATTTGAGAAGAATTCGTTTAGTTTTGAGATTGTATCTCATTAACCCTCTTTATATAAAAAATGCTTGAAGTTGAAGAAGATAGGAAATCTCTTAATTTTATCTCTAGTTACTTTTTCTATGATGCCATGAGAACCGTTCTTGAGGTAAATCTTGGTTTCTTTGACTGAAATTGAAACCCAGTAATCTCTCAAAATTTTTACATGATAATGATTTCTTCTTCTTCTGATACAATCAACCTCCAGTTTGGTCTATTACTCTTTGAGTTATTTCAGGAGTAATCCAATCGTCCATGTTTTTGTCACATTTTTTTAGACTGAATTCTTTGGTTATTCTATTCAATTCATTTTGATACTCATTGTTAATTTTTTCAGATTCTTCAAAAGAGAACTGGTTTGGATTAAGAACATATCGTTTCATGTCGTTTCTTGCTTGGATCATTTGATTTGTCAATATTTCACATTGAGATAACTTGGGATTCATGTTAATTTTTCCATATTCTTTTTCAAATTCAAAATCTGAATATCCGCCCCCTCCAATTACAATCATAAGAATTACTACTGGAATTCCAACTACTATTCCAATTACTAGATCTTTTTTCACATATCTAATCATACAATCTAAACGAAAAACATTACGACCTTACCCTATGTTTTACCTTCCAAAACTGGTAGGGTATCATTTTATTGATAGTCTATAATAAGGGAAATAACTTACTCTTACCGTAAAAACCCAATATCGCCTAAGTGAGGATCCAGGTTGATTTGTTGGAGGAGGGCTAAGAATGAATCATCATTGTTCGGTTGGCGTGAACAGAAAAACTAACAATGATTGTACTCTGTATTTTGCTGAACCAAACAATGTTACCATGAAAATTAAAAGAATGGTGAATTTTTGGAATGATGTTGATGTAAAGTAATCCAATCTTAAGTATTAGAAAAACAACATACAATCTGTGAACCAATACAATGTAATTCTTGTTGTGGGAATTAGTGCAATTGCAATAATGGCAATAATTTTTGGTGCTGATACTTTGAAATTGTCTGTTTCTGTACAAGATCACGATATTTTTGTTGATCCAATTTTAGATAAACAAAGCTTGTTTGTAATGGGGCGGGTGACAATTCAAAATACTGGGCATCAACCACTAACTAACGTTCATGTAAATTTTGGAGCAGGTGACACATTGGATTTGGGAACTCTAAAAGTGGGCCAGAAAATTATAGTATCGCCGCCTCCTGAAAATCCAATGGAATTTGTGATGATCAGTGCCGATGATGGTATTTTTGTAAATAAAGCATATCGTGAGTTACCAAAAATGGTTGGCATGATGGGCTCTTAGGATTATTTTTAGTTCGTTATGGAGATGGATGTACTAATCTTTGAGTAATTTTATGTTGTAGTGATTTTTTCATCTCACAAAGGTTATTTTAAAAATTTCAACATGGACAAAAGTATCGAAATGCTTTTAGATTATTATCCGAAGTTTTTAGATACACACGAGAAGCAGGTTCACATGATGTTTGACTCTTGGGTCTAACAAGAGATCGTCCTGTTCCTCGGTGGTAATATATCTCGTTTTTGACTAAAAAGGAATGCGTATAATTTGTTAGACAAGTCATTAACGATTATTATCCACGCCATGATCTTAAACACTTTCTAACAACCAATTTTTCGGTTAACATTTAGATCAATCAATAATTCTATGCGTAAGAGAGAGAAGATGATGAAGGAAGATCTAAAGGAACGGTTCCTCATGGATGGGATGACTGTATATCTGGTCTCTATTACGTCTGGATATGATTTCAAGATTGTCTAAAGATACTTCAATGAATGGGCTAATGAAATTATAGAGGCTGAAGAGCATAAAACCTGGATGGATAGAGAGACGCACATCAGTAGATATGTACCATTTTCCTTGTAGTACTATCTTTTCATATGACATGTTCTTTACAAATCATTCTTTTTTTTGTGATTCTGAGAATTGATCATGATTGTCTTTGAAAATTATTTTAGAATTTTTTACAGAAATTGAATGACCACATCCTTTTTGAAATTCAATGTTGTAGTGGTTTGATTTGTCTTTGAGTGTCATAAAATTTTTAGATCATTCAAATCCGCAATCAGATGAATCGTGTCAGTAAAATGAATTGCTTTCATTCCAAAATTTTTTGCAGTATTGACATTTGACAACCTGTCATCAACAAACAATACTTTCTCTTTTGGATATGGTATTTTTTCTGTTACATGCTCAAATATTGCCTTATCTGGTTTTTCCATATTAATCTCATATGAGAGAAATTGATAGTCAAAATAACTCATGTCAATTAATTCCTCAACGGCAGAGTGCATGACTGAAGCGGTGTTGGAAAGAATGCCCATCTTGATATTTTTCTTTTGTAATTGCTTGATTACGGTAATAATTGAATTATCTATGTTAATTTTTGATTTAAAAAAATCATTAATCAAAGAGTATTTGGCATTTGACAGTTCTTTTGAATTTATCTGCATTCCAATTTTTTGCCACATTTCTTGTTCAGAAATTTTCCCTAAACGTAGATTTGGCAACTCTTTCTTGCATTCATCAGCCAAACGCTGTTCAGATAATCCTAACCTATTTGCAATATTGCTGAAAAGTCACCTGTCTTTCCACTTGAAAAACACACCGCCAATATCAAAAAGAATTACTTGGATGTGCATACTTGTTGTAAATGGATTTCCTCATTTAACTAATGTCCAACAAAATATCATTGATCATTACTTTGGCTATGTCACATTTCTAGGCTGTAAAGAGAGGGGACTGCCTTTTACTTATAATTGATAATATCCTTTACAATTATTGTGTTAAACCATTAGTATTATATCAAAGAAATCTGATTTTCCACATGATGACAATAAAAGTACGATTTTTTGATAATTTTCAGGAACAAATTACCATACATCAAGTAAAAAATACAATATATTGCAAATCTACACAAATCAGCATTACCGGTGAAACAGTATGGTAACGTCTGAAGAAATAGAACGTGTCTCCAAATTAATGAAAATAGATGTTCAGGACCATAAAGAATATGTAGACAAAGTACATTCAATGATTGATTTTTTTGATGTGCTGGATTCTGCAGGGGTTGGCTCAGAGGAAATCTCAATGCAAGAGATTTCAATTTCTGATTTAAGAAAAGATGAACATATTGCATTTGATGGTAAACTAATTGAAAAACTAAACCACTACAAAGGAACCTATGTCCGAGCTCCAAAGATGTCGTCATGAATCTTAAAATCTCTGCTCTTGAGTATATTCAAGAGGTACAAAATGGAAATATTTCAGCTGAAGATTTTGTGGCAAAAACACTGGAGAGAATTCAAAGTATTGATGAAAAACTTCATGCTTTTCTATCCGTAAATGACAAAGCAGTAGAACAAGCAAGACAAATTGATAAGAAAATAAAATCAGGGGACAAAGTTGGTGAATGTTTTGGAATGCCAATATCCATCAAAGATAACATGTGCATCAAAGATAACAAAACTACATGTGCGTCAAAGATGCTAAAAGATTTTGTTGCACCATATGATGCAACTGTGATTTCAAAACTAAAACAACAAGATGCGATATTTGTTGGAAAGGCAAACATGGATGAATTTGCAATGGGGCTAACTACAGAATTCAGTGCATTTGGTCCAAGCAGTAATCCGTGGAATACTGATTATGTGCCAGGTGGCTCTTCTGGCGGAAGTGCTGCATCCGTTAGTGCTTTTGAATGTGTTGCATCATTGGGTTCTGACACTGGAGGTTCTGTCAGAAATCCTGCCAGCTTTTGCTCAGTTGTTGGTTACAAGCCAACTTATGGGCTAATCAGCAGATATGGGCTTATATCATATGCCAACAGTATTGAGCAGATTGGCCCGTTAACTAGAACTGTAAAGGATACGGCGTTTATGCTAAATCTAATTTCAGGGTTGGATCCAAATGACAACACCACAATCAACAACCAAGATCAAGATTATCTTTTAGGCATAGATTTAGGCATTGAAGGCAAGAAAATAGGCATAATTAAAGAAATGTTGGGGGATGGGACTTCAGCTGAAGTGCGTTCTGCCACAAAAGATGCAATCTCAAAGATGGAGGGTCTGGGGGCCATATGTGAGGAAGTATCACTTGACATGGTAAAATACTCAGTTGCAGCATATTACACCATAACTGCTACAGAAGCTGGTAGCAATCTTGCAAGGTATGATAATTTACGGTATGGTTACGATTTTTCAGTTGAAGGTTACGAGTTTAATTCATACATTTCAAAGGCGCGACAAATGTTTGGTCCTGAGGTTAAACGAAGAATGATCATCGGAGGATTTGTTCCATCAGCAGGTCAAGCTGGAAAATATTTTCTCAAGGCACTCAAAGTAAAAAATAAGCTCACTCGTGAAATTAGTGAAACGTTCAAAAAGTTTGATTTATTAATTGCACCAACAGTCCCAATTCTTCCGTTTAAAAAGGGAGAAAAAATCGATGACCCCGTTGCATTATTTCAAGTAGATATCAACACAGTAACTGCAAATCTTACTGGAAGACCTGCAATTTCAGTGCCGTTTGCAATGTCAAATGGATTACCAATAGGAATGCAGTTAATAGCTGATTCCAACCAAGACAAACTATTACTGCAAGCAGCACACGCATTGGAACAAACTGTCACCTTGCCGGAGGTTCCAATATGACGATGATTGGCTTGGAGATTCACTGTCAATTGACAAATCTGCAAAGCAAGTTGTTTTGTACATGTAAGGCAAACTATAGGGAATTTAAAATCAATGAAAACATTTGTCCTGTTTGCATGGGATTGCCTGGAAGTTTACCTAGACTAAATCAAGAGGCCGTAAAAAAAGCGACAATGATTGCAATGGCTCTAAATTGCAGTACTCCTGAAAAAATTGCATTTTTTAGAAAAAACTATTTTTATCCAGACTCGCCAAAAAATTTCCAAATAACACAGTTAAACATCTATGGGGATACAAGCGTTGGAGGGACTGGCTCCATTATGGTGGGAGACAAAAAAATTAAAATCACAAGAATTCAACTGGAAGAGGATCCTGGAAGGCTAATCTACGAGGGAAGCTCATCTAAAAACCAAATAACTCTAGTGGATTACAATCGTGCAGGCACACCTTTGGTTGAAATTGTTACTGAACCTGACTTTGAGAATCCAAAGCAAGTAAGAGATTTTCTAAACATCCTCTCGGATCTGCTTGCAAATCTCGGAGTGGCAGATCCCAGTTTAGAGGGTGCAATGAGGGCTGATGCCAACGTTTCAATCAAGGGGGGTAAAAAAGTTGAAATAAAAAATATTGGTTCATTTCATGATTTAGAAAAAGCAGTTCATTTTGAAATAACAAGACAAGAGAGTTTACATTCTCGGGACATAGAAATTATTCAAGAAACGCGTCACTGGGATGATCAAAGAAAAATTACTGTATCTTCACGTTCAAAAGAAGAAGAACTCGATTATCGCTATTTCTTGGAGGGGGACATTCCTTGGATAAGGATTGATTCAGACGTTCATCAAAAATTGAAATCCGAAATGCCTGAAAGCATTAGTTCTAAAAAGAAACGATATATTTCAAAATACAACATTCCACCTCAAGTAGCAGATGTCTTATCTTCTGACAAATTTTATTCTGACATGTTTGAAAAAGCACATACTGAATCAAACGCTAAAGAGGTTGCAAATATTATTACAACTGAATTAATGGGGCTGGTAGACACAAGAGAAAAACGCATAGCATCCAAACTTACCTTTACACATTTGAAAGAACTGGCTGATTCTATTCAATCTGGCAAAGTATCTAGAAGTTCTTCTAAAAATGCATTACATGAAATCTTAAAAACTGGAAAAGATTTGTCAGTGATTATTGCAGAATTAGACCTTGGAAATGTTTCTGATGAATCTGAATTGTCTGAAATCATTACACATGTAATTTCTGAGGAATCCCAAGCAGTAGAACAAGCAAAGTCTAATCCCCAGACGATTAACTATTTGGTTGGTAAAGTAATGCAAAAAACAAAAGGAAAGGCTGATCCTACGTTGACTCTAAATTTACTGAAAAAGCAGATTGGTATTTCATGACAGAATTATCTTTAGAAGACATCGAATTTATCAAAATTCTAGCTACATCTGATGCGACAATCCTTCAGGCTGGAATGAATGAGGCCACCAGGCACAAATTGGATGAGCAAGTAGGCGTGATTTTAAGAGAATATTATCGTGAAAATACAATGGGGACCCAAACAGGATGGACTGAAAAATTATTCGAAGTGGGAATTGATGAAGATGATGGAAAAGCAGCTATTGCTTGCGCAAGACGCCTTGGAATTGATATTTCATAAATTAAAAAATCTTTTTACACTCTTCAGGCTTAAAAAAAATTAAACAATGTCTGATTTTGAATTCATTCCAACAACAAAACAAACTGAAGAATCAAACATTTACCAATTCATGCAAAAACATGGAATATCTTCATTGGAAAAATTATCTCAAAAAGCTAAGGATGATTTAGAATGGTTTTGGAAATCTGTAGATGAAGATATTGGAATTATTTGGGATCAACCTTATTCAAAAATACTGGATGTATCCAAAGGAATTGCTTGGTCTAAATGGTTTGTAAATGGGAAGACGAACATCTATAAATCATCAGTAGAGAAATTTGTAAAATTATCACCTCAAAAAATTGCTTATCATTTTGTATCTGAAGATGGACACACGTCTGATATCTCATACTTTGAACTTGATTCAAAAGTGTCAAAACTTGCAAACGGATTAAAGTCTTTGGGGGTAAAAAAAGGGGATGTAGTTGCAATTTATTTGCCTATGATGGAGGAGGCCGTTTTGGCAATACTTGCATCTTCCAAAATCGGCGCAATTCAAACTGTAATTTTCTCTGGATATAGTTCAGAATCTCTACATGTACGATTACAAGATTGCAATGCAAAAATTCTTTTAATTTCTGATGGCTTTCACAGGAAAGGTAAACCTGTATCTCAAAAACAATCCGCTGAAATGGCAATCAACGATACTGGTGTAGAAAAGTTAATCGTTGTTCCGTATAAGGGAATTGACAAATATCATAATTCTGAAAAAATAATTTTCTATGATAAACTTGTAACTTTGCAAAGTGATGTCTGCAGTACGGAGGTCTTGGATTCTGAAGATCCGCTGTTTATTCTGTATACTTCAGGTACAACTGGCAAGCCCAAGGGTGTAATCCATACCCATGGCGGATTTTCTGTTTTTGCTGGGCATCAGGCAGCATATCTTGTAGATATTCAGAAACATGATACCTTGTTTTGGCCTGCAGATATTGGTTGGATTACTGGTCTGGTGTGGAATGTGTACGGTCTTTTGATTATGGGTGCCTGTGCGGTGATTTATGATGGCGCACTAGATTTTCCAACGTCTGACAGAATTTGGAAAATATTATCTAATTATGAGGCGACGATTTTTGGAATTTCACCAACTGCAGTTAGATTGTTTAAAAAAAACAATGTAGAGCCTTTGAAACATTTTGCCTTGGATAAAATTAAAAATATTCCAACTACGGGTGAACCACTTGATGAGGACTCTTGGTGGTGGCTTTATGAAAAAGTGGGTAACAAAAAAATTCCAATAATGAATTTATCTGGAGGTACTGAAATCGGCGGTGCGATGTTATCGGTATTTCCTGGAATGAAATTAAAACCATCAACTGTTGGAATTCCTGTTCCTGGAATGAATTTGGATGTGATTGATGATGATAAGAAATCGATTAGAGGTAAAAACGGATACTTGGTTATCAAATCACCATGGCCTGCAATGACTCGAGGGCTGCTAAATGATGATAAAAGGTATCTTGAGACTTATTGGTCTCAATTTGAAAATATTTGGTTTCATGGCGATTATGTCTATGTAGATAAAGACAATCTATGGTACATGCGTGGAAGGACAGATGATGTGATTAATGTATCAGGACACAGAATGAGTACTGCAGAAATTGAACACGCTGTAATATCAAATAAAAAAATATCTGATGCTGCATCTATTGCGATTCCAGATGATCTTACTGGGGACGCAATTGTGATATTTTTTGTATCCGATGATAAATCTAAAACTATTTCAAAAAATGAAATCATTGATTATGTTTCTGAAAAAATTGGAAAAGTGGCAAAACCCAAATTCGTTTTTCAACTGTCTGATCTTCCAAAAACTAGAACCGGTAAAATTATGCGAAGATTGCTAAAATCAAAATTATTGGGACATGAACTTGGGGATTTATCATCGCTTGAAAATCCACTTGTATTAGATGAAATTCTAAAATTAGGTTGAAAAAATCTAACTCTTTGATATTTACTATTACACGCTTTATCTATAATTTCAATCAGGTCAAGATATGACATTGAAATTCATAGTTGATCAGCAAGTAGAAGACATTGAGATGCCGGAGAATCTTAAATTAAACACCTTCTTGCAAGAATTTCATTCTGATTGCCCTCATCCCGAATGTGGTTTTGGCTTTTACGGGTTTGCATTTGGACAATCCCCATTTCCAGTTCCAAAATTAGTTCAGGAGGCACTTATCAAAAATGCTGACAAGGGGGCATATGCTGCTGTGCCTGGAATACCTGAATTGAGAAATGCCATCTCAAAGTACAACAAGCACTATTTTGGTATGGATATAGATCCTGAAAGAATTTACGTTGGTCCCGGAACAAAAGAACTGATCTTTAATCTTTTAGAGATTTTACATGGAACTGTGATTTTACCGACTCCTGCATGGCTTGGATATTTACCACAAATTAGGTTCTTGAAAAAAAATTATCATATGCTGCCAACTCGTGCAAATAAAAAATTTTCACCAAATGATCTTAGGAAATTGGCATTACGATTACAGGACAGACAAAAGATTTTGATATTAAATAACCCTCACAATCCAACCGGACTATTATATGACAGATTGGAATTGGAAGAAATAGCTGATGTTTGTAGAGAGCAAAACATCACAGTTATTTCTGATGAGATTTATGCTCAGACCACTTATGATTTTTCAAAATTTGTCAGTATGGGAAAAATCTATCCTGAAGGTACATTTGTTACAAACGGATTATCCAAATCACATGCTGCCGGCGGTTATAGATTGGGATATGTGATATTTCCACAACATGCGACAGACCTAAAGGGACAATTTAAAAAAATTCTAGCAACTGAATACACTGCAGTTTCCACCCCCATACAACATGCTGCAGTTGCAGGATTTGAAATTAGTAAAGAAATTGATGAATATTTTGATGTGACTCGCAATATTCATCAAATAATGGGGGAGTATACTTATCACATATTATCTGCAATTGATGGTGTAAAAACCACGAAACCTAACGCTACATTTTATCTTCTGGCTGATTTTAATGCATTTGCTACTGATTTACAAAGAGCAAACATCATGACATCGCAAAAATTATCCGAATCATTGATTCTTCATCCGTATCACACCGCAATTGTAGGTGGGGATAGTCTTGTTTTGGAAAGAACCGACTTTAGTGCTAGAATTGCATATGTTGATTATGATGGATCTGAGGTTTATCAAAATTATCTTGAAAATAAACCAAAAACAAGTTCTGAAAAAGTTGAATTTGTAAAAAATAATGCACCAAAGGTTGTTGCAGGATTGGAGATGATCGATAAATTCTTTGAAAATCTTAAAAAAGATACAAATTGCGATTTACAAACTCAAAAAAATTCAATGGTTGCACCCTGAATGCACCTCAAATTAACTTAATTTTGTTTTCAATTTCTCATATTCTTCCAGAGTAATTTCTCCTTTAGCCAATCTTGTTTGAAGGATTTCTTTAGGATTTAAACCTAAGATGGGGTTGAGAATTTTTTTTCTTATTGTGTATTTATTGAGTGAAATTTGTCTTGAGTTACTGTCTACTTGTCTTTTAACTCCATACACAGCTCCAAATAATATCCCTAATGCTGCAATAGATAATGATATTTCGGCAATATCTGAATTATTAGTTGTATTTTGAGTTGCCTGTGCTATTGGTGATGTCTGTGCCTCTGGAATGATTTCATTGTCAATTATTTCTGGAACTATTGAGTTTGTATCATCATCATTGTATCCAACAAATTTTTCTATTGTTTGGCCCGGATAATTTCTATCAAACCAACTTTTGTAGGATGACTCTGAATAATATCTTTCAACATAGTGATATGGATCTTTATTAGGGTCCACAAAATCTACATTGTAAGTATTAGAAACTGTTTCTAGAGGTTCTGTAGGTTTTATAGATGGTTTAACAATAATTGGATTATTATTTATTATTTCCTGATTTATTGTCTCATCAATTTTGTAATTGTCTGTGATTGGAATCTCGTTTAGAGAAACGTCAAAATTCGTAGTTGCACCTTTGGCCATACTAAGGATGAATCCAATTGCATCATAATTTCCATTTTCAGTAAATTTATTTTCAATTTTTATTTTTCTCTCAAATGAATTATCATCATCAATTATTGCTTGTGTTAAAAGTACAAATTCATCGTTTAGATCACGAATTACAATTGTTACTAAACCTGTAGAACCATCTTTAACAGTTCCTGAAAATTCAATTTCATCTCCTTTGTAAAATGATTCATTATTGGTTTGAAGGCTAGTAACTTCCGCAAATGCGGGATTGATAGCTAAGCCTAAAAATAAAAAGAGTCCAAGAGAATAAGGCCAACATCCATTCTTGCCCAACGCAATAAATTAATTATTTTTTTAATTTAAGAGAAACGTAGTATTCATCCAGTTTTATTGTACGCAAACAATAAAAGATGGCAATTTTATTCTTGATTAGATCTATCTTAATGATTTTAATTTAGATGAACTATGTTTACTTTATTTTAAATTACTTTTTTTCCTAATTTGTTGTGCAACCATCGGCAAAAATGCCCCTACATCCGATACAATACCCAAAGCTTGCCATGTGCCTCTATCCATAAGTTTTGTAACTGTAGGTTGACTAATATCAATTACAATCACTTTGACATTTGCTGGTAACATATTACCAGTTGCAATTGAATGTAGCATTGTTGAAATCATAATAACCATATCTGCACCTTGTAGAATTTTTTTGTATTCACGCTGTGCTTGAGTAATATCCGTAATTACATCTGGTAACGGTCCATCGTCACGAATTGAACCTGCTAAAACAAATGGGACTTTATTTTTTACACACTCATACATTATCCCTTTTGTTAATTTCTTGGTTTTCACCATGTTGGAAATGGAACCTGCTTTGAATACTGCATTGATTGTATCCATGTGGTTTCTATGTCCATGATATGCTAATGTTGCATCATGAACATTCATGCCAAGTGATGTTCCCAAGGTAGCATATTCTATATCATGAACTGCAAGGGCATTTCCTGCTAAAACTCCATCAATATATCCTGATCTGATTAACTCAGATACTGCATCATCTGCTCCTGTATGTACTATTGCTGGACCTCCGACAATGATAATTCTTCCACCCTTTTTTTTCGTGCTGTAAATATCATCTGCAACTTGTTTTGCAATATGCTGAGTTGGTCTTTCACTGGAGCTTGAACTGCCCATAAATTCAAAGACATTGACCCCCTCTCTTGGACGTTCAGGCGGAGTAATCTTAATGCCTTTTTCACCAACAATTATTTGATCACCTTTTTTGATGTCTCTAACAGGAATACAAAACGCTCGGTCGCCTTTCACAACTATGCATTTATCCATCATCATATTTTCAACTGAAATCCATTTTCCTTTATGAAAAATATGTGTGTGGTTGTTTGTGGTACTGTAGAAATTATCTGGCATTACATTATTTTTTGGGGATTTTTTTAATGTAACTTCTTTTTGAATTTTTGATACTGCTCCTAAACGATAAACTGTCTCTAAAATTTCATCTAAATGTTTTTGATTTTTTCCTGTAATTGATAATCGTGCAAATGACTGATCTCTTTTCTTTTTTCCAATCTCAATTTCTTCTACTTGGAATTCCCCTTGCAAATCCATTATCTTATCAAAGATTTTAGTTAAAATTGAAGAGTCAATCAAATGGCCACCAACTTCAATTTCTTGAGAAAATTTACTCATTTTTTTATAAAATAATTTATGTAACTAAAGCTTTACGTTTTATTTGAAGGCTACACAGGTAAAATTACTTTACCTTCAAATTTTGGAATATTGTCTTTTTCAAATGCTTTTTCCAGTATTTCTTTTTGTTGTTGTGTAACTCCTTGAACTATTGTTTTTGAAGATCCGGTTTTATCAACTAATGCAAGAATATATCCACTATTGTCTGTTAAAATAAAACCTGCGGATTCATCTACGAATGCATAGAGATTTTCCTCCCCCACTGGTGACCATACATTTGATTTATTGTCAATTAAAGCCAGTGCAGGCATAGCTTTACCATCAGTTAATGTGTTGAGATATTCTCTAGCTGACGCAACTCTTTTTTGACCTAATTTTAAAGCCTGAAAATATTGCATCATTCCAAGATAATCTAATTATTATAAAAACAATAGGACTTGCGAAGATTGTTATAGAATCTAAAAATTGGTGAAATCATGCCTTTAACAAATAATGTCATAATCAAATTAAATGAAATTACTACCATGGTTGAAGACAAATCAAAACTTTCAGAATCAGAAATCGATGAAATTAAACTTATCTTCAAAATTCTTGTTGAAAATAATGAAAGGTATGATCTTGATGAAATAGAGTTTTGGTTTGAAAATGAAGGGAGTTGGACTACTAGAGATCCCAGGATCCGAATTACAAATCTTGCAAATTATATTCAGGATAAATACCAACAAACAGCTCATCTAAGAATTATTTCTGATGATGACTGTGGTTGTGACAATTAAGTCTCCAACTGTTCTAATAGTCTACCGACAATTTTTGCGTTTTCTGTTCTCTCGCTCATTATTTTACTAATACGAATTTCATTTTTGTCGTCCTTTGAAATTATTTGAAAATACTCTTCATCTAAATCATTATTTGCTTGTAATCGTTTGATCACCTCAAACAAAATTCCAATTACTTGTTTTTGTGCATCTATTAATTCGTCTTTACTACTTTCAGACATATCTATGAGGTATCTTCTATAATCTTTCTAAATAATTCTTTTAATTTTGGATGAACAATGTCTATTTTTGCAGATTCAAAAAATGAATATAATTTTTCTTTAGGATGACCTTCTTTTTGATATAATTTTGCTTGAAGTACCATTTCCAATCTATCAATTTGATGTACTATTTTTGATTCAGGTGAATTATTTTCTTGATATTCCTCCCAAATTTTCAAATACTGTATTCTTACACTGTCAGGTAAATTCCTTAAAATTTCAAAAAATGCTTTTTTTTCCAACTCATTCTTTTTTTCTTTAGGAATTTGATCAGGCGTATAATCTCCAATCTTTGATTCTGCTAAATCATGGAGTAATACCATTTTGAGAATTTTTTCAGAGTTATAATTCTCTAAATCAGATATCACCATGCTCATTATTGCCATAGAGTAAGAATGATCTGCGACTGATTCAGGGGAATCTAAAGATAATTTATCTATCCACCCTTGCCTTGAAATATTTTTGAGATTTGCTGCAATTTTGAAGAAATCTAATATCATGAGACTGCATTATTATTGAAATTTTCTACTAATGAATTTACATATTATTTAATTTCGAATCACATAATAGTAATTTTAAAAGTAGTAAATTCATGAAAATTTACACCAAAACGGGTGATGATGGAAATACAGGTTTGCAAGGAAACTATCGAATAGCAAAATCACATCCAAGAATTATTGCCTATGGTACAGTAGATGAAGCAAATGCTGCACTAGGAATGGTGTTGACAAATTCATTAGATGCCGATATTATTACAATTTTAACTAAAATTCAATATGATTTATTTATAGTCGGCGCAGATCTGTCAAATCCAAATCTAAATGACGTAAAAAATCGAGTTTCAATAGATTTGATTACAGCATTGGAACATCATATTGACCAATTTGAATTAGAACTGCCCCCGCTAACAAATTTTATTTTGCCTGGCGGGGTTCCTGCGGCTGCTCAATTACACTATGTGAGGACAATTGTGAGGAGAGCTGAGACTCAAACAGTTCAATTAAGTGAAAAAGATGAAATAAATTCCAATTGTATTAAATACCTTAACAGATTATCTGATTTGTTTTTTGTAATGAGCCGTTTGATCAATAAACGAAAAAACAGGGAAGATATCCCTTGGAAGATCTAAAAAGACAAACTTTAATTCCTCAAATGAATTTGTTTTTTCTAAGTGCCGAGGTAGCTCAGCCTGGGAGAGCACTCGGCTGAAGACCGGGCTGTCGCTTGTTCAAATCATGCCCTCGGCACCTTTACACTTAGAATTATACTAGTATACAAAATCAGACATTTTCAAAAATTGTTTTAATGAATCCCACATGTTCTTAATTTTATGAGATCATAAGAGAAAATTTATTTCATAAGATCTACCATTGAAGATAAAAATAGGGATGAAAGGTTGCATAATCTTTAAAAGCCACCCCATCTCATGATTTTCGATATTCATGGTCGAAAAAAAAGATACAAAGAAAATTGCAAAAAAAACATCTGTAAAAAAACTCAAGACTAAAACTAAAATAAAAAGTAAAAAAATAAAAGATGAACCATTAGGAGACGGCATCATAATAGTTGACGATGATTTTGAAATTGATCAAGAAAAAGTAAATGAAGAACGACGCTTATATCTTGAAGAAGCTCGTTCTCAAGAGGCAACTGACTAGGAATCTTTATCAGATTCGGTAACATACCCTATACATGCGGGCATTATGTTTGATTCTAGTTAAACCTGGAAAGGTTGACTCAGTTGTGGAAGTTTTAAAGAAAAAACGTAAGATTGTAAAACAGATAATGATCGTTGCTGGAAGAGCAGACATTAGTGTTCTTTTACAGGGAAATATGGACGAAATTAACAATATGGTAATTGATTTCAAAAAAATCAATGATATTGTCACCACAGAAACTCTGATTGAAGTGGAGGTGGATTTGGGATGGTAAGAGCGATTATTTTAGTAAATTCTCCAAAAAAACTGATAGCTGCTAGATTAAAAAAGATCTTGTCAGTTACAGATTCATTCCCAACAAGCGGCCAATTTGACGCTGTTGCTATAATTGACGTTGACCAACTGGCTCAGATAAAAGAAGTAGCAAATCTAATTCAAAAGATCAGTGGTGTTGAAAGAACAGAAACCATGGTTGAAGTGCAGTAATAATGACAAAAACAATAGTTGATAATTTTTAAAATCAAAATTAACCTTGTAAATATGCTAGAGTCAAGTGCAATGACAATGGATTTAAAGAACTTCGAGGTAGGGTATACGTGAATATCAAGAAAGTAGGCAATGTAATTTTAGCTGTTGCAGACATTGACAAATCCCTACAATTTTACCATGAAATCATAGGTCTTCCAATCAGAACTCAGAGAAGATCATGGGTTGATTTAGGTACATCTGGTGCTTTATTGAGTTTACATCCGGCATCGTTGACTGCACAACATATTGGCAGTTCTATTGAAAATGGAATTACAATAGGTTTTCTTGTTGGCGATGTAAAATCTGCAGTTGAGGAATTAAAATCAAAGGGGGTCACAATATATCGTGACATTGTTGAAAAAGATGCAGGAAAAAATGCCGTAATTTTGGATCCTGATGGCTATCTTATTTCATTGTTTGAACCAATCTTTGAAGATAAAGCTCAACAAACAGGCGGATATCAAGGGTTCACACCAGCTTAGATTATTTTTTTAATTAGAAGAATAATCTTATCTAAGCCTTTTTCTTTTCTATTAATTGAAACGTAATACGTAACATCATTTTTTTGCAAGATTAGAATCGTTACTTTTTGATGTTGTAAAAGCACATGTTCTAATTTTCCAATTGAATCAACAGTGTCTTTTCTTAAAGACACCAATGTGGATAATATGAAAAATTCATTTTTTACCTGTTCTGATTTTAAAAGAGGTTTGAGATTCGGTCTGACCATCCCGGTCAGAGTCCTACCATGTGCATTTACAACTCCAGCATATCTGATACTATTTGATAATTTTAGAATACTTTGACATTGTTTTCTGTATTTTATTACAGCATCTTTCCATTTTTCCGCGGGAGTTTTGATCATAATAAAATCCTTTTTTTGAAATTAATAAGGATATTGAATGATTGCAATTTTTAGAACTATGCTATAGTTTATTTTGAATTAGACTCTTTTTGTAATTTTTTCTTCAATTCCAAATTTTCTTTTAATAATTTGTCATTTGTGGTTTGAAGCGTTTCTACAGAATTTTGTCTAGTGTATAGTGGATGTCCTGGTGGAATAACTTTTGAATTCATTGATAGTAAACCTGATGCATATTGTTGATACATGTGTTGAAATCCTTGAAGTTTTTGATTAATTGTCTCAGCATCTTGTAAAAATTGCTTTCTCATAGGATTTTCATTGATTTTAAACATGGCGTTTGGTAACCCTGGGGGCAGTCTTGGAAATTGGAATGCTAAATGAGGAATATTTGGATTTAATCCATAAAGATCCTGTAGGTGTTTTATTACTAAATTATCCACAAATATGTTCCATATTTGCCATATTTGTGGCTTGCTTTAGTCATTTGATAAACTCTTTAGCTAATTCTGAGGAGTTTTAGCTCAATTTGAGCTGATCGGAGATCCTTATAGATTCGCAAATTTGATCGCTAGAACATATGGACAAATTAAAAAAAGCATGTCTAAAATGTAAAAAAGACATCCATGAAAAAGATCTGCATAAAATTGTGATTTATGTTGTTCAAGAGAAATTTACTGAGCATTATTATGAACATGTAGAATGTCCTGACAAATTTACGGTCTGATAATGTAAGTTTTGGATTAACCTTTGAATTCAAATACATTATAAATCGCGCCTGTTATTCTAGAACGATATTTCCACTCATCTTTATTCCAAATGATTTTAGTAAAATCTTTTTGTGAATTTGGGTGAAGTCTTTGATATACATCATCCCCAATCAGGATTTGATTTGGTGTTGCCATATTTTGTATTTTTGATGCAATATTCATTGCAGGCCCCATTAAATCAACATGTGAATTTTCAACATCAGCACCATATCTTACAACAATGTTTTGCCCAAAATCAACACCAATCTTTACCATTAAATCTGGATAATCATATTGATTTAGAATGGGATTAATTCCTTTTTGAATTACTGAAATCATTGATTTTGCACAACTTACAGCGTTATCAGATGCAAGCAATCCATTACCTTCTCCAACAAAATATCCGATTACAGCATCACCTACAAATTTTAAGACGTATCCATGATGCTGTCTAATCACTGCGGCCATCTCTTGTGAAAAGGAACTTACAATAATTGCAATTTTTTCTCCAGGCATTTCCAATGTCATAGTAGTTGAACCAACCAAATCAACATAGAGAACAACCATGTCTAATTTTGAAAAAACATGCTTTCTCAAAAATTGTTCTGATTCATTCATTACACCAGAATATTCATATCCTTTTTTGAGAGCTCCCCAAACACGTTTTTGTGTTTCTAAAATCATAGTCTCTGAATCCAAGGTTTTTTGTTTACTTTTGCTAAGTAACATATCTACAAGATGATTATTTTGATCGGATGTGTCAGATTCTTGTTTAGATTCCTTTTTTTCCTTATCTTCAGACATCACAATCACATCATTCTAAGGGGAAATCCACCCCACAACTAAAGCATCTACCTCTTTTTCCCTTATAACCCTCGTGGTAGTATTCAGCAATCTCTTCATTACAATGATCACATACGTGGTTGGATTTATTCATAAATAAAATTCTGATTTTGTCTATTTAGATATTGATGAAGGTTTAAGGAGAGGAATTATCGGTTATTTCTTGTGCGATTAGGTTCACGATCTTCCAATGAATTCATTCAGTTGTTAAATCAAAAAAATGAATCAATCCAAAAAGCATACATTCCTAAAATGGCTGATTTAACAAAAATGATTGATATCAAAGTCATGATGGGTGATTCAACCATTACTGAACAAAAAACATTTGATCCAAAATTAGTAATTAATTATTTCCAAAAAATAAACAGTTCTCTGAAAGACTGGTCTTTACATGATGTATCTATTTCAAATAATCAGGATGTTAGAAGAATTTTTACAAAATTTGAAATACGAGAAGAGAACTATCTGATATCCGGACATTTATCGTTACAATTTCATGTTCTATTATATTACAAACCTGATCAACGTGTGATTGATACTCAAAAAGAATTATCAAAAATTGTAGATTTGACAAAAAATAAACAAGAACAACTTTCAGATAATAGTGATCAACTTGTTTTAAACAAATTAAAGGAGATGGGATACAAGGACTTTGACCATCAAAATCTATTTGAAGTATTTTATAAAAATGATGAATTCAGCGAAAAAGTTTTTGCCGAAATTCAAAAAGATTCTGGAGTAGATTTCCAAGAACTAACAGAAAGAAAAAACAAATTATTTGCAGAGCTTGATTCCCTCTTACTTGAAACTTATCAAACATCATCTGTGTTGATAGACGATCCTAGACTAGTTGCAGGAGAGGAAGGATGTCTATTATCCTTAGATTTAGAATTTATTAAAAATAATAATCGTGAGGGGTTATTTGATCCAAGAAAAATATCACATTCAGTAAAAGAAAATATTGTAAAACGTCTAGATGAGATTGAAGCAACAATCAAATTATAAATTTGAAACAAGAAACCAGAAGATGAATGATGTTCTCAATAGTAAGATCTAATTCTTAGATATAGGTTCAACTGTATTTTTAGATATTTATGAATTCATGAAAATTCATGCATAAAATTTGACTAAAGGTGTAGTATTAAGATAGAAGAAAACAAATACACCAAATCAAAAGCATCATTTCCCATGAATCCTACATACGATGAAATAGTAAAGGCAAATTCATTACGAGGAAATGAAATAAAGAAAACCCCTCTCATACATTCACCAACGTTTAGTGAACTAACAGGTTCGGATGTTTATCTGAAGGCAGAATTTCAACAAAAGACAGGTTCATTTAAAATTCGCGGAGCTTATTTTAAAATTAAATCACTATCAGATAAAGAAAAAAAACAAGGGGTGGTTGCAGCATCTGCAGGTAATCATGCACAAGGAGTTGCATTTGCATCATCATTAGAAAAAATTCAGTGTACCATAGTGATGCCAAAAAATGCATCACCTGCAAAAGTTGCAGCTACAAGAGGTTATGGTGCAAAAGTAATTTTGGAAGGAGTAAACTATGATGAGTCATCTTCAAAAGCAAAAGCAATTGCAAAAGAAACCGGGGCTACTATGATACATGCTTTTGATGATCCTCAAATAATTGCAGCCCAAGGAGTAATTGGCATTGAAATTTTAGAGGATCTACCAGACGTTGATGAAATTTATCTCCCAATAGGTGGAGGGGGATTAGCTGCTGGAACCTTAATTGCAATTAAGGAAAAAAATCCACAAGTCAGAGTTATCGGAGTTCAATCAAAATCATTCCCATCGATGTATGATTCACTAAAACAAGGATCACCTACTGCATGTGGAGGAGGCAGAACCATCGCAGATGGCATTTCAGTGAAAATTCCCGGACAATTGACATTTGCAGTGATCAAAGAGCTCATAGATGAAATTGTTTTAGTTGATGATGTTGAAATTACAAAAGCAATGTTTTTGCTAATGGAGAGGATGAAGTTCGTAGTAGAACCTGCAGGTGCAGTAAGTTTAGCCTATTTGATATCTAAAAAACCAGCTATTGGAAAGAAGGTTGTGCTAATTTTGGCCGGAGGAAATGTGGATATGTATCTTTTAGGACAAATAGTAGACAAAGGTCTTGCAGCAATGGGTCGTTTGTTAAAATTATCTATTTTACTGCCCGATCTACCAGGAGCATTCAAAGAGATTGTTGATGAAATTACATTAGCCAATGCAAATATTGTAGAGGTAGTTCATGACAGATTAAGCTCTCAAATCAATGCAGGTTCTGCAGGAGTTACGCTGAGTCTGGAAACCCAAGGAAAAGAACAGGCTGAATTATTAATAGAATCATTAAAGAAAAAAAATATTCAATTTACTTTATTGACTTAATTTACTTGAATTTTTTTTTAACAAATTTTGAAAGTCCTTCTTTTTTTAATTGTTCAGATTCCTTCATAACTAAATTATGTTGATTAGATTTGTGTTGTTTTAATTTCTTTTTTAAATCTGGGAATTCATTTGCAAGTATTTTCATGGCATAAATTCCAGCATTTCCTGCCTTGTTAACTCCTACAGATACAACAGGAGACCCAGAAGGCATTTCAGTGATTGACAGTAATGAATCTAATCCTCCAAATGCAGAAAATTTTGTGGTGTTTGATTTTTTTTGGTTTTTGTCATTATAAACCAGTATAGGCACTCCGATAACAGGAATTATTGTGTGAGATGCAATCATCCCGGGTAAATGTGCAGCTCCTCCAGCTCCTGCAATTATTATTTTAAATCCCATTTCTTCAGCATGTTTAGCATATTCTGCCAATCGAGATGGAGTTCTATGTGCCGATACAATTTGATCTTCATGTTTGATTTTATACTCGTCTAATATTTCTGATGCACCTTGCATAATTCTACTATCTGAACTAGATCCCATGATAATTCCAACCAGCGGTATATCAGAATATGTCATAATAATAGGAAAAACTAGCGAGTAATTAACAATTCTATTACAAAAAATCCCATGAACATTTAGCTTAGCATTAGATATTTTTAATCCAAAATCCTCAATTTTGTAATGTCAAAGATTTTGGGAATTATCGGCGGTGGACAATTAGGAATGATGATTGCCGAAGCTGCAAAAAAAATGCCCGATGAAATTTCTGAAATTATAGTATTAGATCCTACTGAAAACTGTCCCGCAGCCCAGGCTGGAGCCACACAAATTATTGCCGATTTTAAGGATAAAAATGCCATTATTGAACTTGCAAACAAATCAGACATAATTACCTATGAAATTGAATCAGGAGATAGTGATGTATTAAAATCAGTTCAAGATAAAGCTGAAATCAATCCTTCTCCTGAAACATTAAAAATTATTCAAGATAAATTTTTACAAAAATCATTTTTACGAGAAAATAAAATTCCCGTTCCAGAATTTATTGAAATAAAAAATATTGAAGATGTAAAAGAAGGAGTTGAGAAATTCGGCATTCCTGTCATGCTAAAAGCACGAAGAGATGCATATGATGGACGAGGAAATTTCAAAATTAATTCTGAAGACGAAGTTCAAAAAGCATATGATTATTTTAAAGGACAGCCACTACTATTGGAAAAATTTGTGCCATTTAGTATGGAAGTTTCAGTTATCGCATCACGTAACACAAGGGGTCAAATCAAAACATATCCCCTAGTTGAAAATATTCATGAAGAAAATATTCTGCGAGAAACTATTGCACCTGCCCGAGTTTCTGAGGACATATCAAAAAAAGCTGAAGAGATAGCAAAGAAAACAATGTCTGTGTTAAAAGGTGCAGGGATTTTTGGAATAGAGATGTTTGTAACTAAAGATGAAGATGTAGTGATTAATGAAATAGCACCAAGGGTAC
>JAOTSS010000116.1 GCA_029864805.1 Candidatus Nitrosopumilus sp.
TTTCAACTAAAATAGAGAGAATTGCCCACATCATGAATCACTAAGATGGTAAGATCATATCCGCAAGTGAAGTTCCAGGAGCTACAAATGGCAACACATCTTCTTCAGGATCAATTGGAATATCAATAACGGTTGCAACGTCACTGCTTATTGCGGTTTTAATTGCCTTGTCAAGTTCATCCATTGATTGTGCTCGGATTCCCTGAGCACCATAAGACTCTGCTAGTTTAACATAATCAGGACAGCTTTGTTGATCTACGCCAATCATCCTTCTATCATAGAAGGTTCTCTGCCACTGAGCTACCATTCCCAATGTAGAGTTGTTTAAGATAAACACGATTACAGGAATATCTTCCAACACTGCAGTTGCAAGGGAATTTTCGGTCATGGCAAAACTTCCATCACCTGCAATATCTACAACTGGGACATCAGGTCTTGCAACTTTAGCACCAATTGCTGCTGGAAATCCCCAACCCATGGTGCCAAGTCCAGTTGAACTAAAGAAAGTACCAGGTTGAATCACATCATAAAATAATGATGCCCACATCTGATGCTGTCCTACTTCTGTAGTTACAACAGATTCTTTTGGCAATAATTCACGAAGTTTACGTAAAATTTTAGCAGCACCCATTTCACCTGGATGAAGTTTCAAGTGTTCTTTCCAGTAATCTTTGGTTTCCTTTACATGTTTAACCCAAGGAGATTCTTCAGATTTTTTGATAGCTCGTTGTAAAAGTAACTTCACCATCACTCTAAGATTTACACGTACATCTCCAATTACAGCAATTTGTGCAGTTTGATTCTTACCAATTTCTGCCGGATCTACATCCATATGAATAATTTTTAGTCTCTTCTCAAATGCCTCAAAAGTTCCCACTGATCTATCAGAGAAACGAGTTCCAATTGCTAATACACAATCAGCTTCTGTCATCATTTTGTTTGCTTCTGCATGCCCATGCATTCCTATTGGACCTAATGACAAAGGATGATTTTCAGGAAATGCACCCTTGCCTTTGAAAGTAGTAACTACTGGAAGCATGAGAGTTTCAGCAATAGATTGTAATTCAGCAAATGCTGATGAGATAATAGTCCCACCTCCAGCTAAAATAATTGGTTTTTCAGCATGAAGTAACATATCAATTGCTTTTTCAACATTGACGATATCAGGATCTCCCCAAGGATGATAACCTTGAATTTTAAATTCATCTGGAAAATTCATAGGTTCTTCGTTTTGTTGCACATCTTTTGGAATGTCAATCAATACAGGTCCAGGTCTTCCAGATTTTGCAATAAAAAATCCTTTTTTTACAGCCTCTGGAATTTCGCTAGCTTTTCTGGGTTGAAAAGCATATTTTACAACTGGATTTGCCATTCCGATAATATCACTTTCTTGAAATGCATCTTTACCAATCATTGCAACAGGCACTTGTCCTGTTACTGCAACCATTGGTGAAGAATCTGCTTGGGCGGTTGCAATTCCAGTCAAAATGTTAGTAGCACCAGGACCGGATGTAGCAAAACAAACCCCAGGCTTCCTACTAACCCTGCCAAAGCCATCAGCCATATGAGCAGCTGACTGCTCATGTCTTGCCAAAATATGCCTAATATCACATCGAGCAAACTCATCATACATTGGAAGATTTGCACCTCCAGGTAAACCAAATACTTGTTTAACGCCTTCTTTTTCCATAGCCACCATCAAAGCCTTTGCACCTGTCATACTTTCCATTTTATTCATCAAATTTCTTTCCATAATTTTAATCTAGTAAATTTTTGACACATTAAAGTAGAATAACAACTAGCAAATCTTTGTTAAATGCTCCAATTAATTTTGTATTCATCGAAATCAAAAAAAATAGTAATTGCCAACTAATAAAGATTCTCTGAAAAATAATCAGGATTTTGCATATAATGGTACAGAAGACTTAAACTGATATTTTTCATATTTGAAATTGATTATTTTGAGCGATAATGAAGAAATTATCAAAGTTATAGAAACATTATTTCAAGCAGGAGTAACAAAAGAACTATCTGCACTTAAAGATATCCACCTCAATGATTCTAAATTTTCTAGTTTTAGTGACTTGCCACCATATGATCTGAAAGATTATCAAACCACAATAGAGCTTGAAGAATTAAGATTCATAAGCATCTCAGATTATACATATGAAATAAAAAATCCGAAAATTAGTTTATTCGGAAATACAGCTGTTGTTGCTTTAGAACTAATTCAAAAAGGAATGCTAGTAGATAACAAATCATACACCGGAGAACATATGGTAATTACTGGACGTGCAACGTTTGTACTAGTGAAACAACCAACATGGAAAATTGCACATATTCACCTATCAAAAATTGATGGATGATTTTATTTTTTAGGGTTGTCTGGAATGTTTGATTTGTTTTGATTAGGATTGTTCGGTTTCTTTGATTTGTTTTGATTAGGATTGTTCGGTTTCTTTGATTTGTTTTGATTAGGATTGTTCGGTTTCTTTGAT
>JAOTSS010000078.1 GCA_029864805.1 Candidatus Nitrosopumilus sp.
ATAGTGACTGACCTCTCTTAATCTTGTAATGCCAATAGCAATACTTCCAGACATTGATGAACAAAGATGTATCGGATGTGCACTATGTGTAGAAATCTGTACAACTCTTGGTCCAGATGTCCTTAGAGTAAAACCAGTTGAAGGCTGGAAGAGAGGTAAAGCATTTGTTTTCTACCCAGAAAGATGTATTTCTGATGGTGCATGCATAGGTGTGTGTCCAACAAAATCAATCTTTTGGATGAGACCAATGAATTACACTGCTGGACAACCAGTACCTCTTCACAAAAACGGTATCTTCATCAAAGGTTGGGCAGAAGACGCAGCACTATAAGCTGAATCTTTTAGCACATTCTTTTTTCTTATTTTTAGTTAAGCGATTGATTTTCGCTTGATTTCTTTTGGAAGAATTTTTACAAAATATTTTAGAAACTCATCCTTTTTGTCATAATGTATTTCTGAAAATATGTTTTTAGCAAAAAACTCATTCCATGTTTTTTCAAAAGTAGAAAATTCATTTGGTTCAAAATTAATTCTAGCAGTTTCATGGTGTGCTGCAGGAAATATATCTGAAATCTCAATTGGAATTAATCCCAATATGGGATTATATTGACATATCTGAAATGAATCAAATTCTTTGAATTTTCTTTTTAATCCAGTATATTGATTAGACAAATATCCTGGTTTTGTATTTGATTCTTTTGTAATGATCAATTTTTTTTTCTTTGATTTGAATTTTCTAACCATTTCATGATATGATTGAACTTCTGGACGGTATTGATCTTCTTTAGAATATAAGAAAATGGCTTTTTCTTTGAATTTCGGCGTACCCAAACCAAGAAATTCGTAATTCTCAGTCATTACCTCAATCATCTCAAATAATTTAGGATGAGCTCTTGCTTTTTTAATTACATATTCCCATAATCTCCCCTCATGGATTGCCTGTTTTACTTTATCCACTTCAAGTTTAATTGCATGAAGATTATGTATTGCTAATTCATTAGTTCTATTAACTTCATCAAGCTGACGTAATTCATCTGGTGAATATTTTGAACATATTTCACAATTGCAAGGAAATACTGTAATATCTGACAAATATCTGGTTCCATCATCTGTAATGTATCTTGATTGTTTGGCATAAAGCATGTATGATGCTGAATCAAATGTATCACATCCTAATGCTATTGCAAATGGTATTGTTAGTGGATGTCCTGCGCCAAAAAGATGTAAAGGTATTGAGTGCGGCATCTGTTTTTTTGCAGCCACGATCATCTGTGCCAATAATCTATATTCATATGATTCCATAAATTCAACAGGACTTCCTAAAGCCAGCATTTGAAAACCCATTTTGACTAATCTCTTTGTAGATTTTGCTACAAGTTCAAAATGTTCTCCCCCCTGAATTGGACCAATCCAAATTTGACCATTTTTTTCACTGCTCTCAAGTGTTTGTTTTGAAACCTCTAGAGTATGTTTTACATATGCTTCTGCTTTTTTTAATGGCATTCCAAATCCCGTTGGTTTATCAAGTGGGATTGCAAAATCAGTCAGGATTTCTTTTTCAAAATTTGCCATTTCAGGTGGTGACACTTTCACATCACCATATTCTAAAACTTGATAGCCACCAGAATCTGTCATTATTCCACCTTCAAAATCTATTATCTTGTGTATTCCTTTTTTTATGGCCTCATCACCATAATTATTTCTTGTAATGTATGCATTTGTAATAACTAAATCAAAACCAATATCTTGAATTTTTTTTGATGGAATTGTTTGTTTTACTGGATGGATTACTGGAACATAAGCTGGTGTCTCAATTTTACCATGATTTGTATAGATAGTCCCAATTCTTCCAGCCAAGTCTGTTTTAGATATCTCAAACAAGTAATTTCATAATTTTAAAGGCGTTATTTAATCAATCAGTAAAAAATTTTCTTAAATCATTATTTTTTGTAACTAAATCAAGCCAATCTATTTCTTCACTTTCTCTGTTACTTGAAATCAAGCCAATTACTTTTTCTTCTCCTTCTTGAATGGTTTTTCCTGTGATGTTCATCTGAACTACCTTTTCTTCAAATCTACTAATTGCATCATGTGCAATAATTCCTAGTATTTCGCTACCAGTATTTTCTTTAATCTTTTTCTCTGAATATTTTCTGTTTTTGTAGATTGCAATCAAATCATATGGACTTCTTCTTAAAACAATCATTATCTTTATTTGGTTTTTTTCTAACACATATGGCGCTAAATGTCCCACAATCAAATCATTTTCAGAAATTTTCTGTACCATTATTTTCTTTAGTTTTTCAGTATCAACATCTTTCACATCTTCATTTTCTTCAAATAATCCTGAATCTCTTGCAATTTTATTAATGTCAATTATAGATAATTTTAATCTCTGAGCAATTTTCTCTGCGACGGTATGTTTTCCAACACCTGGATTTCCAGTAATTACTATTGACATGCTATGAACTCACTATGAACTAGATTAAACGATTTCTGCAATACTAATATGTAGAATTGAGTTTTTGACATTATTGCAAATTGGTTTACTAGGTAAAGCAAACGTTGGAAAATCTACTTTTTTCTCTGCTGCAACTGAAACTCTTGTAGCATCAGGCAATTTCCCATTTACGACTATTGAACCAAATATTGGTGTGGCATACGTTAAATCTGATTGTGCATGTAAACATTTTGGAATTACACATGAAAACGAGTTTTGTGTTAATGGAACTCGTTTTATTCCTGTAAAACTCATTGATATTGCAGGACTAGTTCCAGGTGCTCATGAAGGAAAAGGATTGGGAAATCAATTTCTTGATGATGCAAGACAAGCTGAAGTTTTAATTCATGTAGTTGACATTGCAGGAACTACAGATATTCAAGGACAACCAGTTCCAGTTGGAACCCATGATCCTTTGGAAGATGTAACATTTGTTCAAGATGAGTTTGATCAATGGTTTGCAGATATTCTCAAAAGAGAATGGGATAAGATTACCCGTGAAATAGATCAAAAAAGAGCAAAACTCACTGACGGTATTGCAAAACGATTTACCGGTTTAGGAATTAAAGATTTTCAAGTACAAGAAGTACTACAAAAGCTAGGACTCATGGCTAGAAATCCAAAAGAGTGGAAAGATTCTGATATTCAAACTTTTGTCAAAGAATTAAGAAAAAATACAAAACCCATGATTATTGCTGCAAATAAAGCGGATCTATGTCATGATCTTAGTGTCCTTGATAAAATACCTGATTGTGTTATTCCTTGTAGTGCAGAAACTGAATTACTACTACGAAAAGCATCAAAAGCGGGAATTGTTAATTATTCTTCAGGTGAATCAGGTTTTACAATTGTTAGTGAAAAAGAAATCCCTCCACCACAACAAAAAGCACTTGATTTAGTAAAGTCTGTATTTTCTAAAATTCCATCAACAGGAATTCAAAAAATTCTAAATACTGCAGTTTTTGACTTGTTAAAATTTATTGTTGTATACCCTGTTGAAGATGAAACAAAGCTCACCAACAAAGATGGTGTGGTTTTACCTGATACCAAGTTACTCCCTCTTGATTCCACTGCAAAAGACTTGGCAAGTCTAATTCATGCAGATATTGCAAAAGGGTTTCTACATGCAATTGATTGTAAAACCAAGCAAAGAATTAGCGGTGATCAGAAACTAAAAGATGGCGACGTTATCAAAATTGTATCTACATTAAGTCGTGGATAATATGCTAGGTTTGGGAATTGAAAGCACAGCTCACACATTTTCCTGTGCAATAATTGAAAAAAATGGAAAAAAAGGAAAAATTCTTTCAGACGTCAGAAAAATTTATCGTCCTGAAGATGGAGAAGGAATTCATCCACGTGAAGCATCACGTCATCATATAGAACAAAGTTCTCTAGTCTTATCAGATTGTCTTAAGGAAGCAAATACGTGCATTAAAGATTTAGATATTGTTTCTTATTCTGCAGGACCTGGATTGGGTCCATGCTTACGCGTGGGTGCTGTCGTAGCAAGATCTTTGTCTTCTTTCTATAATATTCCAATATATCCTGTAAATCATGCCATTGGACATATTGAATTAGGAAAATTACTTACTGGTGCATCAAATCCTTTGGTACTTTTGGTATCTGGAGGGCATACAATGCTTTTGGCATTTCTACACAAACAATGGAGAGTTTTCGGTGAAACTTTAGATATTACACTAGGTCAATTACTTGATCAATTTGGAAGATCTATTGGGTTTGCTTCACCATGTGGAAAAAATATTGAAGAGTTAGCATCCACATCATCAAATTATGTTCCACTTCCATATTCTGTAAAGGGAAATGATGTTTCTTTTTCAGGCTTATTATCTGCAACAAAAACTGTTGCAAAAAAAAGTAAAATTGATGCATGCTATTCTCTTCAAGAAACTGCTTTTGCAATGATCAGTGAGGCTGTAGAACGTGCATTATCATTTACACAGAAAAGGGAATTAATGATAGTAGGCGGTGTTGCAGCAAATAAAAGATTGTCTGAAATGCTCAAAGATGTTTGTAAACGCCACAATTGCAAATTTTTTGTAGTTCCAATACATTATGCAGGTGATTGTGGAAGTCAAATATGTTGGACTGGACTATTAGAATCCCAAGTCAAACCCAGTTCTTCTCTTAAAGATACTTTTGTAACTCAATCGTGGAGATTAGATACAGTCAAAGTTGATTATTGATTTTTATTTTCAGCTATTTGCTTTTCAATACTTTTAGTCCAATCCTTTGTGTTAAAAACTCCAAATTTGAAAGTATGCTCACCATCACTTGTTTTTGCAGAAAAACATACTTTTTTCATTAATAATCCTTCTTTCCAAACTTTCGTTACATCATCTAATTGAATATCCATTACAGTTTCCCCAAAATGTTTTGAAAAATCCATTATTCTTGCATTAGTTTTATCAAATGCTAATCTTTTATTTGTTAATGTTAAAATCCCTGCTCCTAAATTATCTTCACTGCAATCCTCTTGTTTTATTCTATTTTCTCCTTCTTCCATGATTAACTTTTATTGAATTCCTCTGGATATAACGTTAATGAAATTAATTAAAAAAGGTGCAGAAGCTGACATTTATCAAACTAAATGGCAGAATTCTAAAGCAATTCTTAAAATTAGAAAAGTAAAAAATTATCGCAATTCTTTACTTGATTCAAAAATACGTAAACAAAGAACAATTAAAGAATCACAAATGATATCTCATGCTAAAACATTTGGAATACCCACTCCCCTAGTCTATTTTGTAAATTTAGAAAAATCATACATCATAATGCAAGAAATTCCTGGAACGCCAGTTCATGATTTGTCTGAATCTAAAATTATCAAATTATCAAAAGAAATTGGAAAATTGGTTGGAATGTTGCATAAAAATGGAATTATGCATGGGGATTTAACAACTTCTAACTTTATTCTGTTCAAAAATATGGTCTATGTCATTGATTTTGGATTATCGCAAAACACAATAAAACCTGAAGATCATGCAGTTGATTTGAGGCTAATCAAAGAAATTCTTAACAGTGCTCACGCTAAAATAATGCAACCTGCTTGGAATAATTTTCTCTTGGGTTACAAATCAATAGTTGGGACTTTGTATTATACAAAAATCACTAAACTAGTTTTAGATATAGAAAGTCGTGGAAGATATGCGAAAGTCTTTTGATCTATTTTTTGTATCGTCAAATGATCATAAATATCTAGAAGCAAAAAATATTCTTGAGTCTTTTGGTATTAAGCTTGGTTTTTTAAAATCAGATTTAGAAGAGATTCAATCAAGTTCACTTGATGAGATAGCATCAAGAAAGGCAAAAGATGCATTTTCTAAATTTAAAAAACCTGTAATCATTGAAGATGATGGTTTATTCATTAATTCACTAGGAGGATTTCCTGGACCTTACTCATCATATGTTTTCAAAACAATTGGTAATGATGGCATTCTTAATCTCTTACGAAATAACAGAAAAGCAAAGTTTGTCTCAATCATAACTTATTGTGACAGAACTATTCTGCAATCCTTTGATGCAAAACTAGATGGAATAATATCAAAATCACAAAAAGGAAAAGGCTGGGGATACGATCCAATCTTTATTCCAAAAAATTCAAAGAAGACATTTGCTGAAATGGATGAGAAGAATCAATTGTCACATAGATACAAAGCATTAAAAAAATTTTCTAATTGGTATTTAGATAAGTAGGGATAAAACGATCAATACGCCGCTCATTATTTTGTAAAATTGAAATTCTTGAAACTATGCTTTCATCCATCACTGAAAATATTTTACTCTGTCTTGCAATCTCCTCACTGAATTCTCTTACCTCTTCCATTTCTAACATGTTTGCATGTTCTAATCTATTAGTAGAACGTCCAATGTGCATGTATGATTTTATTTCAATAAAGTGTGGACTTGCTTTTCTAAACATTTCTGCAAATGTTGGTAATACTTCTTTTTGGTCGTTATAATTTCTGATTAACGTGATTCTTAATACTGTCCTTGTGTTTAAGTTCTTTAACATGTCTAGAGTTCTATTCCATCTTTCCCATGAATCATCATATTTTGGCTTGTTAATTCTAATGAATGATTCATAATCTGCAGCATTTGTTGATAAATACAACTGAGTTGGTAATGCATTCTCATCTTGTAATTTTTGAATCATGTCTGGTTCTTGTCCATTTGTAACAAGGAAAATTGATTTTGTTGCTTCTAGTGAATTTAGATATTTGATTAGCTCTGGTAATTTTGGATACATTGTTGGTTCACCAGATAATGAAATTGCATAATGACTTGGCAACAATGATTCATCTAATCTTTGTTTATCGTTTCTAGAATCTCCATAGTATCCGTTGATCAATTTTTTTCTTTCTGTCATTAATTTTATTAGAATCTCTTTTGGTTCTGCAACTTGTTCTGGTTCCATTTTCATTGAATCATAAAATTCCATTGGTCTCCAACAGTATACGCAACGATTCTCACAATGCATTCCAGCTGGCGAAAATTCCATACATCTATGAGTTGAAATTCCATAAAACTTGTGTTTGTAACAATTCCCTTCATGTTTGAATGATTTTTTTGTCCAATGACATAGTTCCACTGTTGAGTGATCAGCAACACCATACTTTGCTTTTTTTAATTGATCAGATATTGCAGGCTTGATCTGAATCAATCGATCATCTTCCTCGATTGTCTCTCCTGAGCAACTCATGGGTTCAAATCTTGTTTTGGTTTACTTAAATTGATCGAGTTTTCTTCAAGATGGATTTTTTTTGAAATTATTAAAATTCTGAGCCGATTTCAGAGTGAGGTTTAATAACTGGATCCTCTGGGTAATTTTAGGCATTGAAAAAAATACATATTTTACCGTTCCTATTGTTACTTGTAACGACATTAACTAGTATGCCTCTTAGTCCTGCTTTTGCAGCTGATGACTTGGATAAAGACGGAGTTGATGATTCTATTGATGCCTGTCCAAATTTACGTGAAGATTATGAAGGTGCCATAGATGGATGTCCCTCTAATTTTGTTCCATGGTATGATGAAGACTATGACGGAATAGAAAATCATATTGATCAATGTCCAAATCTAAAGGAACGTTACAATAAATTCCAAGATGAGGACG
>JAOTSS010000079.1 GCA_029864805.1 Candidatus Nitrosopumilus sp.
CACTTTTCCTCTCATGAGATTGATGTTATTGAACAATGTTTACAAGGAAAATTACCTGCATTAAGCTCTTATCTAATCACTCAAAAAATAGGATTCATTAAAGGACTTGGGGGGCATGATGCAAAAGGAAAAGCTGAGGTTCTTAGAATTGATAAAAATAGTTACTTCAGATTAGATTCTTTTGAAATTGGATATGAGCCAAAACTAGGAGAAAATTACCAAATTCCTGAATTACATGTATATTTAACTCAGGATGATGTTTTGTCACCTGAAATTTATTTAGATAAACTAAAAACAAAACTGGGTAGTAAAAATTATCGATTACCTGATGTTGATTTGAATACATATGATACGGTATTGATAATAAATGAAATTACACAAGAGCCTTTTGCTAAAATTACTTTGAAAGATCCATTCTATGTCAATGATGTCATAAACAACATTGCAAATGATTTCAAAACTGTTCCATCTCCAAAAATTGAATCTAAGATAATTTATGAACGATATGGTTTCTTTGAAGGTATAGACAACTACAATGCCAAAGGAATTGCTGCTGTTGATTATGAAGAAGACGAAGGAGAATTAAAGATTGAAAATTTTGAAATTTCGCAAGGTGATGATCTTAGAGTATATCTAGCAAAAAATGAAGATGTGGCGAAGAGTGGTTATTGGACATTTGATTCAAATGGCAATCTCTATGTCAGCAGTGGTAACACTGACCAGATCCTGAGATATACTTCAGATGGGACATTTCAGGATATTTTTGTAAAAGCCAAAAGTGGTGGACTTGATGGTCCAAAGGATCTTACATTTGGTCCTGACGGCAATCTCTATGTCAGCAGTGGTAACACTGACCAGATCCTGAGATATACTTCAGATGGGACATTTCAGGATATTTTTGTAAACTCAAACAAGCTCAAAACTCCAACAGGAATCACATTTGGTCCTGACGGCAATCTCTATGTAATAAGCAGTAAAACCAATGAAATTATACAAAACATCATAAGCAATGGTGAACTGTTAAAAACTAAGAAATTTGTAACTGATGATTCTCTTGCGTTGTATCAACCAAAACAACTGAAAATTTTTGATGGTAAGATATGCGTTAATAGCTACCTAACAGATGATATTCACTGTTATGAAGAAGAAACCGGTAAAAGTTTAGGCAAACTCAGAGTATCTTTTGATAGATCTCTTATCAGTAGAGAAAATTCTGTCGCTGGCCCTGATGGTGAACTATATGTTTCTGATGATCTTAGAAATGAAATTCTCAGATATGATGGAATTACTGGTCTTTTTTCAAATATTGTTGTAAAAACTGAACGTGATCAATTAAGTGGACCATCTTATCTTGCATTTGGCCCTGATGGTAATCTCTATGTCAGTAGTGATGACAAAATTCTCCGATTTGATGGTGACCATGGAACATTCATTGATGTATTTATATCTCAAAATAAGGCAGGTTTAAGTAATTCCCAACAATTGTCTTTTGATAAAAATTTTCTTTATGTTTCTAGCTATGATAATAATAGAATTTTACGTTATGATTCAAATGATGGTGATTTTGTAGATGAGTTTATTCCAAGCAGAGATCATGGATTACAAGATCCTGTTGGAAATGTGTTAGATAAGAAAAGGGGTATTTTCTATGTAACAAGTACCAACACGAATAAAATATTGCAATATGATGCAGAAACTGGTCAATTTCTAAATGAAATAAAGTTACCTAGTATTCCACATGGCCTTGAATTGGGTGGTCATGCTTTGTACATAAGCATGTTTGATACAAATGAAGTTTTATCATATAATTTGAATTCCAAACAATTTGCTTCATTGTTGACTGCGAAAGATGGGTTAGATGGGCCTGAAGGACTGGTTTTTGACGCTAAAAATAACACCCTTTATGTAAGTAGCAGTATGAATAGTAAAATAATTGGTTATGATCTAGAAAAGAATGTCGGTTATGAAATAATAGTTGCTGAGGGGAATGGAATATTACAAACACCTCAAGGACTGTCTTTGAAGGACAATGCATTGTTTATCTCAAACCATAACAATAACGAGATTCTTAGATATAATCTAGAAAACAAAATTCTAGATGTTTTTATTCATGATACGGGGGATCTAATTCGGCCTGGAGGTATAGCATTTGGCCCATATTCTGATATCTATGTAATTAACAAAAATAATAATGGTGTGTATCGATATGATATCCAAACGGGTAACTTACTAAGTAAATTTGCAGAATCTCCCTTTACAATCCAAGATTCAAATACTATTGGTTTGAGAAGCATTATTTTTACAAAAGATGGTAACTATCTATTTGCAAGTAACCCTGGTAATAATGAGATACTTGCATATGATATTAAAACTGGAAAATACCTTGATGATTTTTTTGAAAAAAATCATTCACTCAATTATCCTACCAATCTCACTTTAACTCCTGATGGCAAATATGTTTTGATCATTAATTATGGCGACAATACAATATCTCGTTTTACCATTTCTGGGGAGTTTGATAAATTATTTCTAAATCCTGGAAGTGATGGTTTGACTGAACTTAGAGACATTAGATTTGGCCAAGATGGGAATTTGTATGTTATGGGTGGTGTCTATGGCGACATATTTCGATATGATGGAATCACTGGTGATTTTCTTGGAGTATATGACAATAATGGATATTATATTGGAAAAATGACTGAAAATACGCTTGACCACAATTATTTGCTAAATGAAATTGATACACGAAAATACGATACTGCAATAATATATGATCATTTTCTGGAACGGCCTTATGCCAAAATAAACTTAAATGATAAAAAAGATATTATCACTCCTTTGGATATTGGTTGGAATTCATTTGTATCAAATTTCAACGTGGTTCAAGAGCCAAAATTAAAATCCCAAGAAATTATGAAAAAAACTGGATTTTTTATTGGTTTGGATGATATTACTGCATTTGGTCAAGTAATAACTAAGAGTATTGGATCGACATCATTAATTACACTTGAAAATTTTTCATTAGATTATGATGAAAACCAATATGTTTCTACTAAATCCAAAAATATGTTTATGGCAGGACCAAATCTTATTGCATGTATTGTTTCCTCTATGTTAGAACCAATATGTGATAACTCCAATAATTCCATTTATCTGGGGGAATTTCATTCAAATGCTGGAGATAATAGATATCTCTTAAAAGATATCGATCTTAACATTCATGATACAATTGTAATCTATGATAAAACAACTCAAAGTTCTTTTGCAACTATTCCTTTACGTGATTATGGTGTGTTGCGAGTATCTGGAGAGTCCTTTTTAGATTGGATTCAACACGATTTTGCCATAATTCCTTTATTGGCCATCACTTTGATCATCTTTCCTGTTTTTTTTGATTACACACGTTCCATTTTTAAAATTTTATTTTTTGCAGTTTACTTTGTTATTAGTAAAGCTCGATCAAGTAAAAATCCAAATCATTTCTTGCCAATAATATTGGGCAAAAAAATATCTATTTTAATTCCTGCTCATAATGAAGAATCGGGTATAGAAGAGTCCATAAAATCTGCACTTGCTACAGATTATTCAAATAAAGAAATTATTGTAATTGATGATGGTTCAAAAGATAACACATGGGCAATTGCTAATTCTTTTGCAAAAAAAGGACTAATCAAATTAATTCACCGTGATCCTGCTCAAAGTTCCAAGGCTGCAGCGTTGAATCATGGGATGAATTATGCCACAGGAGATTATGTATTGTGTATGGATGGTGACACGAAATTAGATAAAAATGCATTAAAAAACGCTGCTCAATATTTTGATGATGAAAACACTGTTGCCTTTTCTGGAAACGTCAAAATTCTTGCAGGTGATGGTGGAGTTAACAATCTCTTAACCAAATTACAGACATATGAATATATGATTGCAATCGAGCTTGGTAGACGTTTTACTTCATTATTCAAAATATTGTTAGTAATTTCTGGTGCATTTGGAATATTTAGAAAAGATTTAATTAAAAATCTTCATACTTTTGATAAAGATACTCTTACTGAAGATTTTGATCTAACATTAAAATTCAGGAAAACTCGTGGTCGAATTCGTTTTATTCCTGATTCTATTGCATATACTTATTGTCCTCCAACTTGGTCTATGTGGATACGACAAAGAAACCGTTGGGCATATGGGCAATTTCAAACGTTATCTAAGAACAGAGATCTTCTTCGTAAATTCACAATAAAAGATAGTGTATCTTTTATTGACATGTATGTACTGGATATAGTTTTAAGCCTATTGTTCCCCGTGGGTCTTGTAGTTCTTGGAATAATTGCTGTGATCTTACTTGTAGGTGACACACTACATGTTTTGGTTTATCCGCTAACATTTGTCATGTCGGTGTTCTTGATATTGGAGTTTGTCACTTTTTTGTTTGCTACCTTTTACTCTGGCAAACTTCACTATCTGAAATTATCTTATCTTGTACCTGTGATGACTTTCTTTTATAGACCTTTTTTGAGAATGATTAATCTTCGAGCTTATCTTAGAGCCTTTTCTAACAAAGGTTCCGAATGGTAATTCATCTTAAAACTTTGGTATAAAACTTATTTTTGAATCTTAAATGTATTGCTCTTTTTCCAAGAGGCCAATGTTTCAATAAACATATTTCCACATTCAAAACAGATGAATTTTGACAATGGTTTAGAAAATCGCTCATTACAACTAGAGCAAGTATAGAATTCTAAAAATTCTCTATAATCCTTGCCCACCATGCCTATCTGTTTATTACATTTGGGACATGTATTGTAATTCCCTTCTTTTGGATAAACTTCTCCACAGTTATAATGCTCGATTAATCCTTGCTGTTTAAAGTTGATTCCTTTACATTGAGGACATTCTATGGTGTAACTGATATTTGTGGAATTACATTGATTACATGCTGCCTCTAAGATTTCTTTGTTTAACATAATTTTTTTATTTTCTATTGAATTTTTCATCATGCTTTCAATTTCAAGTTGTTCTACTTTGAAAATATCCTTGATCTTATTCATACTTATTTGATTATGTGAATTTATTAGCAATTCAAGATTTTTTATTATTTTTGTTTCTTGATTACCATTGTTTTTTTCAAGTATATTTGAAAGTGATCTTTTGACATCTTCCATGTTAAGGGGTTTGTAGATTATTGAAGATATTCCCATATCTATTAATTTAGATATTCTGTGATCTGATTTTTCCTTTGTTGTTATAATTATTATCTCTGCACTGGGTTGAATTTTTAAAATCTCATTAACATGATCTTCAATATTTTTATCTGATTCATAGTCTATGATCATTGGAACACTTGTATCGTTATTTATGAACTCTGAGAAAATTTTTATGGCTTCATTCGTTTCTTTACACACGTAAATATTTTCAAACCCTAAACTTGCAAGAAATTTACGTATAGTAATTGCAATTGTATTGCTAGTCTCTGTCACAATTATGGTATTTTTTGAAACAGGTAAATTAGAAAAATATTCTATTTGTTTAAGATCTGCATTACTTCTTTCAACTGGCAATATCTCTGTTTTGTTATTGTTTTCTGACATTAAATCACTATGCACATCTTCTAAAATACCAATTTGATAAACTATTTGTTATTCCATGACTGTGTTACGTTGCCACTTTGATATAATTGACTTCATTTGGTTGTTGGTTTTGTTCATTAGTATGATTTTGTTCTTCAGATATTACATTTGTGGCTATTGCTGATTTTAAAAGATCCTTTGCAGCGTCTGTTATTTCATTATGTGATCTTATTATGTGCTGTATGGTGTTTGAAACATTAGATGTGATTACTTCCACTTCTCTTGTTTCATTAAGTATTTTGTTCTCTAATTTACTGTAATCGATTTCAATCTCTTGTATCTTCGTGGATATTATATCTTCCATTCTTTTTGTTGCATTAAGATCACTTTGTGCCTTTTCTACGTTTGATGTTACTTTAACAAATAAGTTCATTAATTCATTTTGAGATTGCTCAAGATACTTTTGTTCGATTCCTTGAGATGCCTCTTTAATTTTTTCCATTGCATGTTTTATTTTATTGGCCTCTGTCTCCAAGTCCAATGTTTTTTTGACTGATGATTCAACATGTTTTCTTGTATGTTCTAACTCTTGTTGTAATTTTTTCATCTTATCTTTTTTTTCAAATAAATTGATCTTATTTTCTTCTAATGATCTTTTTCTCTCATATGCTACACTTTGAGCATTTTCCATCGCTTCTGTTATTTCTTCCACTTCTCTTTTCATCTTATTTGATGCCTTTTGTGCATTTAACGATGAATTAATTTGATAAACCATACGTTCAGTTTGAATTTCTTTAAGCATGTCAGCTGAATTATGTGCATCTTCTTTCGAAATTGATGTCATAATTTTTACAACTAGTCTCAACTATATTTGTGCTTCTAAAATACACGTTGATTATCCATAAAATATCAATACTAAAGATTACGGTATTATCACATTTGACATTATACGTATTCTAAGAGATCATTTTTTTCTATTAAACCTAGCAAGATACTCTTGAAATTTGTAAAATATCACGATCTCATTCTACATTAGACGGATAAATTGTTAAAATGTTTAAAAATCTAGATCTTGCCTAGTTTAGATTTAAATTCTTGATATGCCTTCTCGTATGATGCCATATCTCCGACATCTGTGAATCCCTTTTTAATCAAGAAACTATTCAATTTCTTCTTTTTTGACATTGCTTTATCTAGAACTTTATCCATTCCGTATGGGATGTTTTCTGGAATTAAAGAAAATACTTCTGGCTCGATAACATAACAGCCTGTATTAATATTTGACACAATTTCTGGTTTCTCCCTCCATGCTGTAATGATGTCTTTTTTGTCTGTATCAATCACTCCATATGGCAATTTGTATTTGTATTCATATAGACACATAGTGAGAAATGCATTATTTTTTTGATGTTTTTTGATCATTTCTTTGATATTAAAATCAAATATTGAATCTCCATACATACATACAAAAGTATCATCAATGAATTTTTCTGCGCTTTTGAGTTGACCTGCTGTTGCTAATGGCTTATCTGAAACTGCATATTCGATATTTACTCCAAAATCTGCCCCATCCTGAAAATAATCCTGAATATTTCTCCGTAAATAACTTACACATAATACAATTGATTTGATATTGTTCTTTTTCAACCAATTAATCGAATGTTCTAATAATGGTTTATCTCCTAACGGTAACATTGGTTTTGGAACAAATAACGTATATGGTTGAAGTCTTGTTCCTAGACCTCCAGTTAAAATCACGGCCTTCATTGTCCGTTCCCCCTTTCTTGACTTATTTATGATTATGTATTGTGTCTATGTTGAACCATTTTTCATATGAGGTGTGAAAACAAAAATCACAAGAGGTTTTTAAAAAATAAATTCAAATCTTCATACATCTGTTTCTTACTAATACTTGCATTCACATTTGATCATACAAACTCTAGTCTGGATCTTCGTAGTTTTCTTTCTTCTCTGAACCTGAAGTGTTGCCGCCTGCCCCTTCCATTGGCTTCATCTTTTCTTCAAGCACGTTCATCCTTG
>JAOTSS010000030.1 GCA_029864805.1 Candidatus Nitrosopumilus sp.
TATCTCATCATTTTTTAGATTCTTGAGATGTTCATAAGTTGTTATGAGTGTTTGTAAGAGAAAAAGTTGTGGGTTTGAAAATCCACAATTTGATTAGTCCTCGTAAAAAATCCAGGACAGTCCTTGCACTTCTTCCCATCTGCTTGATTTGTTTTGTTTATCTTGATTGCTCATGTATAGGGTTTGCAAAATTTGAATAAAAACAAAACGAATGATTCGTTCATCTCATTCATCAGGTGATTTGCATTAATCCATAATTGACAAAAGATGATTTGAAAGGATGGGCAAAAGTTGGCCCATCCCTTGGACGGTTATGGTCGGTTGGTTAAACGGTTAGATAATGACTCCTATTCACAGAATCCTAAATCACAATTTGCAAAGTTTGCTTAAAAGAGAATAGTATGATTCATTAGAATGATCTAAATACTACTGTTCCAAAAATTAAACATAGACACATTGGATCTCTCACCAAGTAACTGATCGTTGTTGGTCTTAAGATTCAAATTTATGATTTTGTTATTTGTAAAATACAGACCGCTGCAATTGTTGGCATTTGATAACTTTTGACAAAACCATAATTGTTTTTCAATAAAATCAATTATGTAATGTTGGTATGATTTATCAATCCTTGTTAGAATCAGGTGCACCACGTACCCCTGCATGATGGAACATACATCCGGAGTCAGCTACTCGTGTTCGTGTCATAATTATGGTGAATAGTAATGATTGGACTGTGTAACAGGTGTTTTGCATCTGAGTACTGTGGTTATTTCAGAAGACATATCTGAGGCAGTATGTGACAAGTGTGGAAACGCATAATGAAAATAACTGATTTTAGTCCGTTTTCTATCTAATTTTAGGCTCAACTGTCTTCCATACGTCATATGATTCCAGCAACTCTTTGATTGCATGAACGTACTGTGGAGACTTGTAGTTACTCATCTTCAGTACCTTACTTAATTCCCTCTTGCGCAGGCCTGCTTCTACCTCTATTCTGTGCTTGCTACAATACAATCCTGACTCTTGGCAATCTTGACAATGCAGGTACTTGGAATAGTCCATTAGTTAGCTGAAAGATCACATGGTTATAGACATTTCTCATAAGTCCTTTTTCTTGTATTTAATTAAATTGTGTTTTACGCTTTACAAAATTTAGCGACATTACAGAATTGATAAACGTCATCGATCAAACTTTCTGTCAAAAGATTACCTGATCGTAACAATTGATTCAGACTCCTGACATGATGGGGATGGAGTTTAGGCATTCAATACAATACTCACGTGGAAATTCATGAATTAAAAAAAGGATACATCAAAAGAAAAATTTTAGTTTAAACCTACAACATTCTAGAAACACAAATTCACATCAGCTAATTTTTCGTGGTAAGAACATGGCAATGTGCCTTATGATGAATCGTGTTAATGATGTCGTCAAAATGATTTGCCTCGATCATAGAAAGCTTAGGATAATCCACTACCAACAAGCCTATTTTGTGTTCTTTGACATAGTCAATTACCCAATGAGCAATTGAATCTGTCAAAGCAAATTTGGTGTTGATTTTAACACCCTCTTTTTGCGCTAGCTCTTTCCATTTTCTCAGTTCCTCTTTGAGTTTAGAAATTTGTTCTTGCATAATTTTCCTATCTGACTTTGTTTCAAAAAAATAAAACTTTGGCTGAATCTTGTAAACGCATTCAATTACAGACAATTCAGTATTGAGTTTCTTTGCTAAAGCAAGCCCCAGATCAAACGATTTTTTTGTGTGGGTGGGAGTAATTATGGCAACAGTGATGTTTTTGAACAATTTTACTGATTTCTAATTTGAAATCACATTATATGAATTTGTAATTCTTCATCCATGCGCTAGATTCTTTTTGATAATGAAGTTGTTATAAAATAAGAGATTTTCTATATTTTTTGTCTTTTTTTATCTCTACAAATACCGCAAAGATAATTTTTCAGAAATTCTTCAAGTTCTATTTTAAATTCTTTGGTTTGATAATATTTTTCTCCAGCTTTTAATCCTCCTGGAACATGTTTGTCACAATTAGTACAATGGATATTGATGTCAAATTCCACTTTTTTCTCATTTTTTGAAATTTTACCTATTATCATGGGCATATTTTATCCGAATTTCATATAAACAATATCTTGAGACCTAAAACTCATGAATATTATACTGAAAAACTGATACTTTACTTGATGTTATCTGTATGGTTTAGAGTGATCAGGGTGAGATTTCTCCTTGCATCAGTTATTGCAGTCTCAGTTGGATTGGCATTAAATTGGTGGCAAAATTCTTCCATCGAACCCTTTGATGCAATTTTGACATTTGCTGGAGTCATGGCACTACATGCAAGTGTCGATTTACTAAATGATTTTTGGGATTTTAAAAGAGGCATCGATACTAAAACTACTAGGACAAAGATGAGTGGTGGCACTGGCGTATTGCCTGAGGGATTACTCAGGCCATCTTCCGTATATCGTGCGGGAGTTGCATTTTTAATTATCGGTTCTATAATTGGAGGATATTTTGTAATTACTGATGGTATAACCATTGCGGTCATCTTGGGCTTTGCAATTATATCGATTTATTTTTACTCTACAAAAATTGTCGATTCTGGTTTAGGGGAATTTTTTGTTGCAGTAAAGGGTTGCATGATTGTCATTGGAACTTTTTTTATCCAATCTGGAGAAATTTCTATTGAATCAATACTTGCTGGAATAGTTGTCGGCTCTTTGTCGTCATTGGTGCTTTTCATTGCATCTTTTCCAGACTATGATGCTGACAAGTCTAAAGGCCGAAAAACTTTGGTTATTGTAGCAGGAAAAGAAAATGCTGTAAAGTTATTCTGGATTTTTCCTCTGGTGTCATATTTTGCAATAGTGATTGGTGTATGGTTAAATCTATTTCCGATGATTTCTTTAATTGTATTTTTGAGTATACCGTTAATGATAAAATCTGGAATGGGGTTGCAGAAAAATTTCAACTCTGTTGAAGATCTTGTACCTCACATGGCTTCGACTTTGATGTTTGGTAGGATTACTGGTGTATTGTTTGTAATTAGCTTGTTGATAGGTTTGTAATTCTTTAGACATAAATTTAGCAATTGTTATTGTTCATCATGATATCTGGATTTGCAACTTTTGAAGGAACTAAAAAATTTACTGATGATTCAGGCGTAAATAAAGACAATTTTAAAGAATTTCAAAGCCTGTATCTCTCAAATGTGGGTATTGGAACTTACCTTGGTGATGCTGATTCCAAAACGGATGAATTAGTAACTAATGCTGTAAAACAGTCTGTCTTATCTGGGGTAAATGTAATTGATACTGCAATAAATTATAGATCTCAAAAGGCAGAACGTTCTGTAGGTAAGGCCATTCTAGAATTGATTCAAGAGAGTAAAATTACACGTGATCAAGTATTTGTCAGCTCTAAAAATGGATATGTCACAAATGATGCTGATGTTCAACTGGGTTTCTGGGAATATGTGAAAGAGGAATATTCTCAAAAAGGAGTCATCAAAGAGGGCGATATCACATCGGGTTATCACTGCATGACTACTGAATATCTTTCTGATCAACTGGATCGTAGCTTAAAAAATTTGGGGTTGGACTGTATTGATTTGATGTATCTTCATAATGCTGTTGAAGGACAAATCAAGGATGTCTCTAAAGAAAAATTCATGGATAATCTAAAATCTGTTTTTAAACTGTATGAGCAAAAACGTCAAGAGGGTAAAATCAAATTTTATGGCATGGCCACTTGGGAATGTTTCAGAGTCCCAAATGATAATTTGCAATATCTCTCATTAGAAGATACAGTAAACATGGCCAAAGAAATTGGGGGCGGAAACCATGGATTTAGATTCATTCAGTTGCCTTACAACATGAACTATGATCAAGCATTACTTGGAAAAAATCAATTATTTGGAACTGAGAATATTTCCATTTTAGAGGCAGCTGTGAGGTTGGGGATTGGCGTATTCACTAGTGTCCCTTTCATGCAAGGCAGACTATTAACTCCTGGAACGATGCCTGATTTTAATGATCTAAAACCATCTTTACGTGCTTTGCAATTTATTCGCTCATCTCCTGGTGTTTTAGCTCCTTTGGTGGGCCAGAAATCTGCTGAACATGTTTTAGAAAATCTTGAAATTATGAAAATTCCTCCAATGTCCGAATCTGAATTCCTTGCATTGGTAAAGAAATTGGCCTCGTAACTATTTTGATTATCTGAGACTACAATTTGTAGAAAGATAATAAATGAGTGATTTTTAGTGTGACTAAGTAATTTGTCTGGAAAAATCTATGATTATGCCAAAATTTGTAATTCCGTATATGCCATTGATCCTAAAATCCGATTTGCAGGTGTGATCAATGAGCGAGGACGCTTGGTGGCAGGAGGAATGAAAGAAAACGTTGAACCTTTGGAGAGCGAAAAAGATGACGAAATGATTTTCATGGAACTTGCATTGCGTGTCAAAATGAGAAAAGAGTTTGACAAGCAGCTTGGCCCAGTGAATTTTGCAATGGCTTCTCGTGAACGTGCACTTGCAATTAGTGTCATAATTAATAATGATATTTTGTATGTCGTATCTGAACCTGACACTGATTATGGTATGCTCCCAAAGCAAATCCTCAAAATAATTCATTCTTGATTAAATCTGAAATTAATCATCAGCTGTTTGATTTCTTGAGGCATGTCAAGAAAATGCTTTTAGCTAATTAACAATAAAACCGCTATAGCTGAATGTATAAATAGAATTTGCAAAGTGGAAAGGCTGTGCCAGTAGATCCTGTATGTGGAATTGAACTAGATGAAGATTTAGCATTAATTCATGATCATGATGGGAAAAAAGTTTATTTTTGCTGTGATGGATGTAGAAGAATTTTTCTCAAAAAACCTCGCAAGTACAAAAAGAACATCTAGATGGGAAAAGCCCCACACATTCTACAAAATTTTGATTTTCCAACACTGTGTTTACAATATGGGCATATTTCTTCCACCTTGGCATCTACAGGAGATCCAAATAATTTTTTAAAAATCTCGTAATAGTGCATAGATTCTCTACTTCTAATTACAATCCCGTCTTCTTTTTCAACTGTCAGTTTTTTTTCAACAAATTTTTCTTCCCCTATTATTGATTCAAACAAATTAGTTAATCCTGAAGTTCCTGAACCTTCCTGCATTGGGGATTTCTCTCTCCATGCAATTTGTTGTGGTATGTATTTTTCAAATGTTTTGCGGATAATCCACTTTCCATGTCTTTCTCCATTCTCGTTTTTGACTTTCAAATTTGCGGGAATCTCATTAGCTAGTTCCATTACTTTTTCATTTAGAAATGGCGATTCTACATTCACTCCTAATGCTTTTCCTATTTTTTGTGTTGGAAAGTGCATTACTGAACAAACTCTTTTAATTTCTTTTTCTAATTCTTCTTCTGGTTTATTTATGAGGAAACTATATCCTGCAAATAATTCATCAGCTCCGTCCCCTGTAATGATTGATTTTTCATCATTGTCTTTTGCCCATTTAATTGCCAGGTACATTACAACGTTATTTCGAATTTCTATGTCGTTAAAGTTTTTTAAAATCTTGATTGTTTCTTCTACTGCTTCAAGAATTGAATCCGTTTTCACATTATGAATTGTTAATGGTAATTGCATTTCTTTTGAAATCATTTGACAATATGTCAAATCTGTTGAAACAAAGTCATCTGCAATCACAGCCACCGCTTTTAGTTTTCTTTGCTTGAGAAAATATGCGATAACTGAGCTATCCAATCCTCCCGACAGTGAAATTAAATTTGATTTGGATAGGCTACATGATTCTTCTAAAACACTGTATAGATTCTTGGAAAATTCTTCCAACATTATTGACATGGTTTTGAAATTAAAATAGCTATGCCTAATAGCACTGTTTGGGTGAACTCTGCATGTTATTGCAAACTTTAAATTCATTATCTGCATCTTGTGGATTAATGCTGCTTCCTGCTGAAATTGAATCTAAAACTTTAATTCCTGCATTACGAGCTATTCTTGCCAAAAAACTTGCAGAAGATCATGATATTAGAGAAGATGAGATTTCTAAAATGCTTGGTGTTACTCAAGCAGCCATCAGTAATTACATTCGTGGAACAAGAGGTGATCCATCTTTGATTGCTAAGCTTTTATCAGAAAAACAAGTTGCAATCTTGATTAATGAATTAACTGACAGTCTTTCTTCAGATATGGCATATACCCCATCTAGTCTTTCAAAATTCATAGGACTTTGTAATTACATTAAATCAAGTTTGCTAATTTGTGAGATACATCATAATTTAGAATCAAACATTGATGAACAAGTATGTAAAGAATGTGAAAACATGCTTCTAAAAGGTCCTGGAAGCGTTTACTAAATTTTATTTAAAATAATTTCAATTGTTGATGTCATATTTCCTATACCTGCAGCAGCTACTGTATCTAGGGTGATTTTCTCGACTTTAGAATTACCTTTTAGCATTTTCTCTGTTATGATATTTGCCACTGCCACAGCATTTGGAATTGAATTCCCCCTTGATTTGAGAATCACTTTGTTTTTTTTACCTAGGATTGTTAACACATCAATAGCTGATTCCATTACGGGATAATTTCCAATTTGTATTGTGGCTTCATCAGACATTTCGGTCTGCTCTTGACCCTGTGACTTTGTTGTCTCTTCCATGAGCATTGTTCAATAGTTAGCAATTTTGTGTTCTTTTAAGTTTTATCAACCAATGATTTATTTTTCAAAATAATCTATTGGTATATTTTGATAATCCCCATTTGGTAGTACTCTTCTAATTGTAATGGGTATGACTCTCTGTTCAAGTTCTTCCATTGAAATATCCAATGAAATTCTTGCATCTTTTGGGATTGGAATGAATGGTGGTGCTCCTAATGATAATTGTAGTGCCCTTGCCCCCATTATTCTTGCTTTTTCAAATCTTGTTAATGTTGGTGGTCCGATTGTAATTTTGCCTTTTTCACAAGGAATTTCTACTGGATCGTGCTCCTCAATTTTCTCAACAACTTCTCTGTTTTCTATTTCTTTGATTCTTTCTTCAAGACTGTTTTGTTCTTTTTCTGTTAATGGTTCTACTAGATCTTTTCTATCAATTAATTTTCGATAAGTGTCTAATGCTTTGTTTAGTCCAGCATTTTCTTCTACTATGTCTTCACTAATTTCTTCTTCAGTTTGTGGAGCTTCTAACAATTCAGACTCTTTAACCTTAGACAAGACAACAAATTTTCCTTAAAACGTTATATAATCTAATCAGTTTAAAGTACGAAATGAGTACATCATCAGTCTCAAGAAAACAACTTGTTTTAGAAATTCGAGGAAAAGCAAAAATCTCATGTGATCTCAAACGTCATTTGTCTCCAAGAACTGTTGGGGCTATTATGAGATCGTTGCCATTAGAAGGACATGCCCATCTATTGGGAAAAAATATTTCGTATTTTGAAACTCATGTTGATGGTGGAATTGAAAGATCCAGATCTGAATTCAAAAAAGGTGATGTTGCATTCTTGCCTTCTGCTGGAAGTATCTGTTTTTTCCTAAATGATGCCATATTTACAAAAACTATGACTCCTATTGGAAAATTGAATGGAGATATCGATGCTTTAAACGATATTAAATCTGGAGATGTGTTTTGTATCTATGAGGAAACTACTTGATATAGATGATGACCTGAATATCCGCCAACTTTTTTTACGATTCCTTTGTTTGCTGATTCTTTTAGAAATGCATTTGCTGCAGAAATTTTAACTCCTGTTTGTCTTGCAAGATCTTGAACTGTCACAACTTTGGAATTTTGTATGATTTTAATTGCTTGTTGTTCATTTACTTTCACTACGATCTCTGCTTTTTTTGGACCACCTTCACCTTTGTCTTTCTTTTTCTTTGTATCTTTAGACCCTGCTGATTTGTCCTTGTTTCCAGCTGTTGGTTTCTTTGCTCCGCCCATAAATTTAGAAAAAAATATTCCTCTTATAAACGATGAACCGACTTTGTAAATTTCTCTTTTCTAAACCTTTAATTTTCTGTAAAAATATTTTCAAGTATAAATAACATCTTGGCTATAATCTTGTATGGGTATAGTAGCAAAAGGCGCAAAATGCAATGTTGACAGCTGTGATCAAGATGGAGCTCGCTCTCTTAACACTAGTAAAGTTGAAAATTCTGGGCTTCGCGTAAATTCATCTGGCAAAAAAACAGTCCTTTGCAAGGAACACTACAAGGAATACAAAAAAGAATCCAAAGATGACAGGGATCTTGAACGTGCTCGATTTAACAAGTTTTAGTTTTAATTTTTTGATTTCTTTTTCTTGTTATCGGGATTTTTAAAATAATCTTCACTTAGTTTTTCGTATAATTTGCCTAATTTCTTGTACAATCTTTTTGGTTTTCTAGTCTTTTGATTACTGAGGACGTATAATGCAAGAATTGGAAATGCAATTGTAGCATCTGCATAAACTGTTACCATTCCGTCATGAGCATCCTGAACTTTACCCCAGCTTTTCCCTTCTTGCAGTGTTGCACCTGACAATCCTCCAGTATCTGGACGCGCGTCTGTAATCTGAATGATATAGTCTTGCCCTCCATCTTCTCTTTTCAGAATTTGATCTAAAAGTGGGCCTGTTTGCTGAGCTGTGTTCTTTGGCACTCCTCCACCTAACTCTAAAATCCCTGATTTTTTTGAATCATATACAATTGCTGCTTGTTCAATAATTTCTTTGACAAAGTCAAGATTGTATATTTTATTTTGTAATCTATGAACCGCCAAATTCAGTGCCAATGATGAGTCTTTTATCGTTGAAATGTATACTGGAACATCATAATCATATGCTGCTGTAACAAAACTTTTTTCAGGATGTTTTGCTTTTTCTTTACTTATCTTTCCCATCAAATTACAAAATTCTGCTGTGGTAAATGGCTTGTCCGGAAAATTATCTCCAAACATTTTTTGAATTAATGCATCTTGCGCTTCTAACGTTTCACTAAATTTAATGTACACATCCCTAATTCTGACAATTTCATTTTCATACAGTTTCATGTCGTCCACATCAAAACTCCCTTGCTTGACTGGCAGTCCCCATGCAAAATGATCTTCATGATATACGTTAGCTCCTGTTGTAACTATCCAATCCACAAACCCTCTTTCAATTAGCGTCTTGACAATTCCTCCAAACCCAACTGGTGTCATTGCACCTGAAATTGTTAGACAAATTGTTGCATCCTCTTTGATCATTTTGGCATAAAGTTTTGCTGCATCTCCAAGCTGTCTTCCGTTATATCCCGAACTTGAATAAACATCCACTAGATCTTCTATGGTCATTTTTGGATCTAATTTTATGTGAGGGATGTCTTTGCCATGAAACTTGTGTGGATCCATAATTTAAAAATTCAATTTTTCGGTAAATAATGCTATCGCAATGCTTTTTTTAGAATACATTGAATTTCTTCAAGAAAATATTACTTATTTAGGAACATTGTGAAATAATATGAAATGAACATAATTGATTTACATGACCCTCTAAGAGTTAATAAAATTCCTGATGAAGTTGAAGTTTTACTGTCTTCTGGAAATTTTATTCAAGATAATTTTGTAATTTCTAAAGTCGAACTACGACTTTACACTGAAAGAACTGATGAAAAATTGGGTAACTTTTCTTTGATCACCTCATTTGTTGAGACTAATCAGGGCTCAGTTGAAATGATTTATGATGAGGGATTTCGTGGTGAAAATCCTCTTTTGAGGGCGTCTGAATTCCTTACATCCAATTTGGGCATATCGGGTTTAGTTTTACGTTCAATAATCACTCTGCGTGAAAAATCAAAATGATTTTACCACAAATTGCCTTGTTTCTTTAATGTCATTCTTGCATCCTTTGAAACAGTATCTAACGTATGTGAATCGTAATTTGCATTTGTAAAATCTGTGGATGTGAGAACTGCACCTTCAAAATTCGTATGTCTAAGATTCACACCGCTTAAATTAGCTTCACTCAAATCCGCATTTCTTAAATCTGCATAAAACAAATCCGCCCCCCTAATGTCTGCACCTCGTAAATCTGCACCATACAATTCCGCATCCCATAATTTTGCATTTGAAATATTTGCCCCTCTCATATCAGATCCTCTAAATTTTACATAAAACAAGATTGCCCCACTCAAGTCCGCCCCACTGAGGTCAGCGCAACTCAAATCTGCATTATGAACGTCCCTATTTTTAAGATCAACTCCTTTCATGTTAGTATCTGATAGATCCCGTCCAATCAAATCTTCATAATTAAAATTAACTTTTGAGAGATTTCGTTTTCTAAAAATATCTGACGGATTCATTATATGTTACAAATTAACAAAATTAGTACATTTGAATTTAGATCTAAAAAGAATGCCTATGCCTATTATTAATTGAATAATTCTAATTCTTGTAGGATTTTACCCATGGAGTGTTTCCATCGTCTCATTTCATCAATATCATGCGGTCTGTTATTTTCTAATTCTTTTTTTTGTTTGAGTAATTCCTGATGCCTTTCATCGTCAATTTTTTTACCACGCACACATGTTGTCTTTTACATTTGAATAAATTCCTATTCGCTCACCTCACAAATCTTGTTTTTTGTCACATGCCGTATCTGTCTTTTTTTTAACTCGATGATGCCTCAAAATATTTCTATTTTGGCAATTTATGGCATTTTTTGAGAATCGTATATTTATGCCATTTTTAGTATGTTTTAACATGCGTATATTGCAATTGCATTGTGATCATATTGAATATACACCTACAAAAAAGGAAATAAAGTCAGCTGAGGATATTGATAATCCTCAAACTCAAAGACTTGAAGAACTTGTAGTTGTATTTGTTGCAATAGAGGACGGGGATGATTCTTCAGTTGCACAAAATGCAATATCTCAAATTAAAAATTCTATGGAAAAGATTGGCTGTAAAAAATTATTGCTATATCCTTATGCTCATCTCAGTTCTAACCTGGCAAAGCCATCTGTTGCAATGAGTCTGCTTGAAGAGATGGAAGAAAATGCCTCTGATCTTGAGGTATCCCATTCTCCATTTGGCTGGACAAAATCTTATAAAATTCAAGTAAAAGGACACCCACTTGCTGAAAGCTCCAAAGTTGTCACAAAAGATTCATCTAATTCTAAACCTGATGAAGAGATAACCTCTGATGCCCTAAAAGGGGAATCCAAGATTCGTTCTTATTGGAAAATACTTTCTCCTGATGGAACAATGACCAACATTGGAGATTTTGATTTTTCAAAAAATAAAAAATTAGAAATTTTGGCAAAATATGAATCTGCAAAAATACGTAAAGTTGATCAACCTCCACCACACGTTGCATTGATGAAAAAAATGGGAATATCTGATTATGAACCTGCATCCGATTCAGGCAACATGAGATTTTATCCTAATGGCAGATTGATTAAATCCTTGATTGAACGTTATGTTACTGATAGAGTGAAAGAATATGGCGGATATGAAGTTGAAACTCCAATCATGTATGATTCTGAACATCCCAGTATGGTTAGTTACTTTAATCGATTCCCTGCAAGACAATACAATATTGATTCCGAAGGGAAAAAACTTTTTTTGAGATTTGCTGCATGCTTTGGTCAATTTCTCATGGCAAACCAATACCAGCTATCCTACAAGAATTTACCTTACAGACTCTATGAGCTTACACGTTACAGCTTTAGACGAGAACAGTCTGGTGAGCTTGTTGGTTTAAGACGCCTAAGGGCATTTACTATGCCTGACTGCCATGCTTTTTGTAAAGACATTGATCAAGCAGTTGATGAAATCAAGGTCAGATTCGATCTTTCTCAAAGCGTACTTCGTAATCTTGGAATTGATGACACTGACTATGAAATGGCAATCAGATTCACTGAGGACTTCTACAATGAAAATAAACTTGCAATAGAGGAACTAGTAAAGAAACACGGAAGACCCGTATTGGTTGAAATGTGGAAAGAGAAATTCTTTTATTTTGTTTTAAAATGGGAGTTTAACTTTATCGATGGTCTTGGAAAAGCTTCTGCATTATCTACAGATCAGATTGATGTTGAAAATGGCAATAGGTACGATATTGACTTTGTCGATGAAAATAATGTGAAACAACATCCAATTATCTTACATAATTCCCCTAGTGGTGCAATTGAAAGAATCATTTACGTATTACTTGAAAAAGCCGCAAAGGATTCTCACGAAGGTCGAAAGCCACAATTCCCTCTATGGTTGGCACCAACTCAAGTTAGAATCATTCCACTTAAAGAAGAATTCCATGAATTTTCTGAAAAGCTCAGTGATAAGATTTCTACAAATAATATTCGTGTTGACATTGATGATCGAAACGAAAGTATCGGCAAGAGAATTCGTGAAGCTGAAAAAGAATGGATACGCTACATTTTGGTAATTGGCGAAAAGGAAGCAAGCTCACAAAATCTCAGTATTCGAGATAGGCAGACTGGAAATGTTCGAGAATTATCTTTTGATGACTTCATTAATGAAATTAATGAACAGACTAAAGGAAAACCCACAACTGGTTTGAATTTACCCAAACATCTCTCAAAGCGACCAAATCTGATGGTGTAAAAATGAGTTTTCTTGAATTATACATGAACAAAAATCCAATGATCACAGCATCTGATGATGCTTCTGAACCTGTGGCTACAATATTTGGGATTCCTTTTGATTCAACTCACTCCTACAAACCGGGATGTAGGTTTGGTCCTGATGCAATTCGTGATTCTTTTAACAACATTGAGATTTTCCACCCTGATCTGAAGATAGATTTGGAGAATGTGAATATTGAAGATTTGGGAAACACTCGTCACACTGTTGTTGCATCTGAAATGATAGATATGGTAAAAAAAATAACTACAGAGCTTGTTTCAAAGCAAAGGCAACTATTCATTTTGGGTGGTGAGCACTCTATCACGTATGGTACGTATACCAGTTTTCCAAAAGAAACTGGATATGTGGTTTTTGACGCTCACTATGATTTAAGAGATGAATTTGCAGATATCAAATTAAGTCATGCGTCTTATTTGAGACGAATTGTTGAAGAAAGGGGCTCTGAGAATATCTTACATGTGGGTGCAAGGGCTTTCGTTAAAGAGGAATTGGAGTTTCTTACTGAAAATAAAATCAAAACAATTTCTGATAGAGAAATTCGAGATGGAAATGGTCCAAACCTTTTAAAAGATTATGTATCTACTTTTGATAAGATTTATTCTAGCTTTGATCTTGATGTCTTAGATCCTGCTTTTGCACCTGGTGTGGGTAATCCGGAAGCTGTCGGCATAACTTCTAGGGAACTCTTTGACATGATTCATACATTTGATGAAACAAAGGTAATCGGCGTTGATATTGTAGAACTCAATCCATATCATGATAATGGTTCTACTGCATCTTTAGCCGCCAAAATTATTTCTACTTTAATTGCAATGAATTTATCTCAAAATAATTAAATTATTTTAAAATTTCATAGATGTCACAAATGATATTCCAAAAGCAATTCTTCTCTAAATTGCAATTTCAATCCATATGTCTGGCCTTGCAATCATTATGAATTCAATATTGTGATGTCTCTACATTGTTTTTATGTGTGATTTGGATCATTTTGTAAAATTTTACGCAGTGTTATTCTGATTTACTCCTCTCACTTTATTAGATGGTATTTTGAGTGAATCACGTGTTAAATAATCTGAGAGAGACCCTGCGACCTGCCCTTGAAAAAATGGGCAAAGGGTTTGCTGCTACTGGACTGTCTCCAAATTTTTGGACTTTTGTAGGTCTTGGATTTGCACTTACTGCTGCAGTTGTATATGGGATGGGGATTGAATTTGGATTAATCATTGGAGGTATTTTGTTACTTGTTTCGGGATTTTTTGATATGGTTGATGGACAAGTAGCAAGAGTTACTGGAAAGACTTCCAAGAAAGGAGAATATCTTGATTCAATGTTTGATAAAATTTCTGAAGTTGCAATCTTTTTGGGAATTTTAATCGGTGGATATGCTGAGTCATATCTTGTATTACTTGCAATTACTTTGTCACTACTGGTAAGTTATGCTAGAGCAAAATCAGATTTAATCAATATCAAATTACAAGGTATTGGAATTGGCGAAAGGGCAGAACGACTATTAGTAATTGCAGTGATTGGGATTATTGGTTTTATGGATTATGCTGTACTTATCGTGGTGATCATTGCTGGAATTACTCTAATTCAAAGAATGGTATTTACAACAAAAAATATTCAAGAATAATACTAACGAAGTTTTCCGCGTTTTCTTCTACTGTCTTCTGATCTAATTTTTAGAATTTTAAAATGAATTGCACATGAAATACAATAATGTTTCAAAACTGTTGGTGAGGCAATGTATGCTCCTTGTGCACGTAGTTCTTTTGCCAATGTATGTTCTACTAGATTTAGTCTTGATGTTACTTTTTTAGCCTTATCTTTTGGAACAGTTTGACCACAGTTTGTACATTGTACTGTACCAGAAGATCCTTTTCCTCCTTTTGTACGACCTCTACTTGCACGCTTAAGTGGCATGAACATGTGCAAATTTGCCTACTTATATTCTTGATGCATTATTAAGGATCGATTGTTCGCAAGATCATCCCTGATGAAAAATTTATAAGAATTTTTTCAATATCAAATGAATTTTTGGTAAATGTTCTTTGGGGTAATTGATAATCCAACTTCATTATCGTCACCAGTTAATAATCCGATAACTATCAAATCATAATTCCCTGCAATTCTCTCCCTTTTTCTAATACTTCTCTTAGTGAAATTTTTAAAAATTGATTCATGGACGTATTCGGACTAGAACCAATATAAACAACAATTGTAATTGCCGTTGTCGGTGTGTTATTGCAAGACATGCAAATATCATATCATTGGATATGATTCAACAGACTGTTAAATAATCATGAATTGCATTCTAATTTCATGTCTGATGACCAATTTCCAGTTGAAAAGATTAGAAATAAAATAAAAGACATCTTAGTAGAGCCTGAAATTCGATTCTGCGGTCTTATTGATAGTGAAGGTCAATTAGTTGCAGGTGATTTTAAGGATGGAGTGATTCCTTTCGAAACTGACAAAAGAAGAAGGCAAATGTTTCAGGAATTGGCACACAGAGTAGCAAATCGAAAAGGATTTGATGCCAGTTTGGGCAGAGTGAAATATTCCTCTTCAAGGAGAAAGAATGTTGTAATGATGAGTTTCCCTCTTGGGCGACATATCATAATGATTACAACAGAACCCGGTGTAAACATAGATAGACTGGCTTGGAAAATAATCTACAGATTGGAACACCAATGGTCAGAATTTTATGGATTCTAGACTCTTACAATCAAAAACCAATTTCATCAAAAATATGTAAACACTTCTCCATCTCCAAAATCTAGATGGGCATCTTGGCAACGTAAGAGCAGGAGCCGGCTGTGGTTGATATAATCTTTCAGTGGTAAACCTTTTCAATTAAAAATCATTTTTTTGGTAATGGTATGCCAAAACCAATGCAAGAAATTCAAGGCAGTAAGACCTATCGGAGAGTCCAGATACGGATCTGGACAAAAATACTGTTCTCATTGCGGTATATTTATGAAAGTAAATGATCTCAATTGTCCGTGCTGCCATTACAAGTTAAAGGTGGGTCCAAGTAAACGAAAACACAAACCAGATGCAGAACGGATTTAATTTTCATATTTTTCTACAATTGCCCCTCTCTCCTAAACAAAAAACACAATCAATTAGCAAATACTCTGCCATGATCATATCTTGCACCCTTTGCAAAAAGCAAATGCAATTCGATACTTGCAGGATAAGGGATGTCTATTAATATCATTGCAGATGTGTATGACGTGTGACTCATCTGGTGAGACCAGATAATTTCTTTTGAAATCCCTCTCAAAAATTTAAAATCATTCTTTTGGTTCTAATGGATTGGTTACTTTGATCTTCTCTGTTACATCTTTGATCTTATTTGAGACTTCTTCAGCCTTTTCAACAACATCGTTTCCATCTACTTTTGATATTGCATCTTTGGCAGTATCGACGGACGATTCAATCTCTGGTTTCAACACATCAAGGGTATTGGTATACAGTAAAATCCCGCCGACTACAATGATGCCGATAATGATTACTATGATGATTCCCTTGGCCATATATGGTGATAATTTATTGGTGAAATTAAGGTTTGGCAGTAGAGCAAAAAAAATAAATGATTTCAGTATAACCTAGTCCGTTTAATTCAAAAAGTATAATGTTGATCTTGATCTGCAACATCATCGACTGCAACGCCTAAGAATGAGTCTAGCTGGTGTTCTACTATTTCCACAGCAATAACAGAAAGCCATTCTGTAATGCAGAAGGATATTTCAAGGTCATGCGATATTACTATGACGGTAGGGATCCAAAGCCGTTTGCCAGAGACATTATGAGATATTGCCAGATTCATGCAAAAAAGATTGTAGGTGGTGACACTGTTGTCAAGACCTTGATTTTATCATAGGAAATAAGACTGATTGACTGAACTTTTTGCGATTTCGTTCAATGATTTCTACTATTCATTTAGTCCACACATAACAGATTATGAGTGTGAAAATCCATTATTCAAGGAAGCAGTAAAGATTGCAATCACTCCCATGATATCTTCTCTTTCGATTTTGAATTATGTTGATATGTCCTCAGATCAAGAAATATCAGGTTATGGGATTAGTTTGATTTTGCTCAATGTTGGAATGTATGTGGGAATTCCATTTATTGCATTTGTGGGATTTAGAAAAAGATTCTAAACTCTTTTGAGAACAGACAATACGTTTAAGTTCATAATGTATTTTGATTGGTATTGAAACTACCACGAAATGACAAAAAGGCAATAATTGTAAGTTTATTGATGCTAGCTGGGATTGGAATGTACACATATTCAATTGTTTGAAAAATTATAATTTAGATTCTAAACTTTGTTTTTATTCAATTACTTCTCTTTTCACTTCAAACTTTTACCTTATCATTACCACGCTACATCTACAGAGAAGACCCAGCATCATGAAACAATTTCTTTTGGATCTGTTAATTCATGGATGTATTAAATTGGGATTAAAAGTTGGCATGCCAGGAAAACATATTGGTTCTGGACCCCTTACTGATTCAAAATCAGGCCCCCCAATGGATGGTGGTAGGGGGATTCCATGAAGATTCAACTCTTTACATGAATCTAAGATCATATGTGGTATGTGTTGATACTTCTGAAACTTCTTCTTGTATACCTGTACAAGTATGTGAGAAAAAATTTGGTTTAACCCCTTAACCCCTTTTTTCTAAACAATACTTCTCTCAGTGCAATTTTCAAAAACTGATTCATGGACGTATTCTGACTAGAGCCAATACAAGTAACTATAGTAATTGCCGTTGTTGGCGTAGGACTGCATCTGGGATTGACATTTTCACAATAACCATTCCCTCTTAAACAAAAACTTCCAAACAACAATACAAGTCATCTGCCATGATCATAACCTGCACCCTTTGCAAAAAGCAAATGCAATTCGATACTTGCAGGGTCAGGAATGAGCATTGGTATCATCGAAGGTGTGTCTGGCATGTTGCGCATCTGGTGAGGTTGGATACTTTCTTTTAGAGATATTTCTTGTTAATAATGCCCAACAGATCAGTTAAATCTCATTTATTCCTTACATTGACATGAAATTACTGGAACGCATGAAGGATGAAACTATCGTCTTTCTGCTTTTTCCTCTATTCGTGTTGGTAACGGGTTCAATTATGGGGGCCAGCTTCTACAATTCCATCATGGTTGTGGCTGCATTAATGATTGCATTTCTAATGTATGTCGTAATCCGCTGGGCCTTCTTTGACAAGACAAGTGGTCTTGGAAAAACTGCTCATGGAATGTGGCGAAAAAGCTATAATGACTAATATGTGCATGAAATGGTTTGTCCTTTCTTCATTTCTCTCACTTATGATGTTAGGATCATTTTCAATTGTCTATGGAGAACAAGGACAGGAAAATACACCTGAAGTACAATCAGAATTACCCTGGCCGTCCATTCTTGCAATTTTGAGTTTTTTTGCATTTTTTGCCATAATCTTTTTTAAAAAAACGGGTACGGAAAACAATCCATGTGCTACAGAATATTGGAAACAAAGAGACGATGATGCATCATACACACATAGTTCCAGCTGATGTTTTTCCGCAATGACTAATCCCCTTTTAATTTAAAAATTCTTCACAGCCATTAATAATTTTCTGTATCTGTTGCAACAAGAATCTTAGATACTATGAGGTTAGAATCAGACATCAGAATTGATATCATCGCAGATGCGTTTGGCATGTCGCTCATTTGGTGGAGTTGGACAATTTCTTTTAGCATTTAATACTGATCAAAGTCAATTAATCTTTAATTTTTGGACTAAAGTAATTTTGATACATGTGCATCATTAACATTTGATTGGTGTCATTTTATTTTGATTGTCATTTATGACTACTGTTCACATGTTTTAGTAATGTATCAGAATCATCAAATTCTTCATTACATAATTCACATATTTCTTTTTTCAATGAATCGCAATTGCATCCAATAGCTAAATATCTGCCACATATTTGACAAAGTAGTTCATTAGTCATTGTATTTTTTTCCATACAATACAACTAAAATATTTTTTCGTGGTTTGAGAATCAGCAAAAGAAAATGCACAGACACCGCTTGATTGAGGAATGACAAAAGTTGCAGTGATTTAGAATTTTCCGTGCGTGGTCATTTTTCTCAAAACATCTTGGCGTACAAGCCAATTGCCATCATGTGAAATTTTATTTGTCAATAAATCTTCTTTTTACATCTATAAAGTCCATAAAAACATGTCAACTTCAAGCATCAAGTCCTTGTTTGAAGAATGAATAAGTAGGATTTTCATGCATTACATTCTTGTGCCGTGTGTAAAAGTCCTATATGTCTGATCTCTTTATAAATTGAATTTTAAAACAAGGCTAGTTTAATTAGGAAATCTATTTTTGGACTGGATCAGTAATGTATTAGAATCTGGATGATTTCAAAATAATTTAGAAATTATTTTATTTTCTCTTTTCATTATTACTTGAATTACCTCACTGTTCTAGGTCACAAAACAGTTTCCTTTAATTAAACAATAATTATTCCATTTTCAACCATGAAATCAATTCCTTTTAGAAAGTCATCATCAGAAATCAATCCCTGAGACCACCAATCTGCATTATTCTTAATCCACTCAGGAATCTCTTGAGAATCACCTGTAATTGATTGTGAAGTTTCTTGAATTTGTATAATCTCTTCTTTGATCAGAAATTGTATTCCTCCCACGAATGCATTGTCATCAATTTGACCATCAGCCCACCACTTTGCATTATTTTGAATCCAATCTGGAATGGATTTTATTTCTGATGTAGACAGAGATGATTCTGGTGATTCATGCTGTATTTGATTATCTTGTTGTGAATTGGATGTTTTTTCTAACAACCATTGTTCATAATTATAAATGGAATGATACATGATATTGTTTGGTTCATCATTGTGTTTGAGACCTATTGCATGGCCTAACTCATGTATTGTTATTAGTAGTGCATATTCTTCATCAACTAATTCAAATTTTTTATTCAATCCATCCCCAGTCATAAAACCTAATGTTATGGCAACATACGGTTTACCATATTCATTTTTTGTATTGGTAGTATAGTATCCTAGTTTTTTTGTATTGGTTTTTTCATCTGCCTGATATTCACTTGCCCACTGAACAACAAAATCTGCATCTTCTAAGCTTGAAACTATATAGAATTCAGTGTTAGGTAATTGCTCTTGCCAATACTGAGTAGCATAAAATAACAAATTACCAAATTGAGTTTCCCAATGCTTCGGCATTTCTCCAACATACAAATTCCAATCCTTAGCTTCGGCATAAGGAATTGGGATAACAAACATTCCAAAGATAATGCCTGTAATAATGAATTGGATTTTTGCCACTAGAATTTTTTAGCATCCTTTTTTGGTTATATTATTTGTCAAATAAGACAACTCTGCATTGTTATCTGGATTGGTGTATTTTTTTTATGAATCAATTGCGAGGTAGAAAATTGCGTTTTTAATGATTGCCAATAATGTGTTTTTTGTCCGTAATGACATTTTTTGCATCATGTATAGTAAAGAAAGTAATTAAATCACGACCGCAAATCCGTGATTTTTTTTAACTGGCATCCGATTATTGAATAAAAGACTAACTATCCAGTCATCCGACTATTTTATGTATTTTTTAATTGAATTTTTTATCATGTCAGCTGTATTAGCACATCTTTTCCTATTTTCTTCAGCTCTAATAGGACATTTTACACTCCATATCATTTATCGATACAGACGTTACAGGTGTACGAAAAATTTCACTGACCATAATTTTGTCAATGAACACAGTGGTTATGGTTTGATGTCGTGCAAAAGATGTGGTGAAAATTATCCTTCTAACTTGTTATGAGACCTTTGAAATTTTATTCAAATTGTTAACACTGTTAACGATGTTAACAGGAATCGTAAATATCATTATTACATAATAAATTTATGAAAGAACACAATAGAGGAGAAATCATTCTCGAACATCTAAACATTCAAGAAAGCAGTAAATGCGACGATAGTAACAATCCCTCAACTAATAACAACAATTACAAAATATGTCCACAATGCGGACAAGGACTATTTCCATTCAAGTATGGATTATGTATATGTGGAAAACAAATAGGATTCAGAAAATTTCTTGTCAACAAAGAGGCCTATCACTTTGGGTGATCTTGAAACCATTGCACCAATATTCTTACTGATGGGATTGGTGTTAATTCTAGGCTATCTGGTACCCGTAGTACTAGGCCGCATTGATGACATAAGAACAGCTAAAACACAAAATAAAGAAAATCTAAAATGGAAATGCAAATGTGGTACTATACTGATTAATCATTCATGTGCTTCATGTGATGTGTTAAATCGTTCAGGAGTACAACTTATTGTCCTGATTGCTTAAACCATCCAAAGGATCGTATTGCTTGTTAGAGTAAAAATCACTGCATTGAAGATATTACTAATTTTATTCTCAACACTTTTTTCTGTTGTAAGGGATATTGAAATTGTCTAATTTTATTTTATGACTCCATAAATCTCATGTTTTACAAGTACAAGATTATTTTTTGTTATTACACTCAGAATTGTATTGTTTTACTAGTGACTTTGTTGCAGAATTTTCTGCTTCTAGTATGGGAGACATGCCTATTGAGATCTTTATTGATGTGAAAAGTGCGCAGACCTAAATTGTAGGAACTCTTGACATCACGTTTGAATGATTAATCATAAAAACAAACTGAAATTAGAATTTAATAGTTATTATCATAATTTGTATCCACATAATTGTTATGATCTCTTGTTATCTCATAATTTTGATCATCAAACTTCCATTGTTGCTCTGTAAGCTTACGTGTCCTTTCTATTTCTGCATCTGTTTGTACCCTTTTTATCTTCACATTTTTATCATTTTTCTTTTGTTTGGATTTTATTATTTTCTTGTATGAGTCCATTACAAAATCTGCATCTTCTGTAGATATTATTTTTCCATATCGCAAATATTTGATCCACTCTTCATTTTCTTTTACAATTTTTACAAATGTATTGACATCTTTAGTCTCTATTGCTTTCATGATAATTTTCCAGCCTTCTATTATTTTGGAACTAATTATTGCTAATTGTTCTTTCCATGTGGTGTTAATGTGTAATATGTGATTGATTTTTCTTTAGTTTTTGATAGAATATTTTTTGAAACTCCATAACTAATCAAATTATTTAAAACATCTACATTTTCTTTTGTTACGTTTACTATTTCCTGAAGTGTTGTTTTTCTTCTGTTTGCCATAGTACAAATCAAGTGATCAATTGGATCAAATTCCATGTTCATTATGTTGATAATGATGATAGAAAAAGATTTTTTTAATTTAATTGGATGATTTTACAAGATCTCTTAAAATATAAGTTTATTTCTTAATTAGAATATGCTTCAGGATAACAAAGGTCAACATTACTGTCTAGTTCCGATTATCCCTGAAAGAAAATTTGGACCCGAAGTATCTAATCATCGAGCCAGGCTAATACGAACCGCAGAAAAAAAATGGGTTAATGGTACTGTTCTTCATTATTGTTTCTTAGATGATCAACATTTGAGTGCAGATGACGCACAAAAGAAAATTGTCAGAAATGCATTTGAACTCTGGATGAATCTTGAAATTGG
>JAOTSS010000031.1 GCA_029864805.1 Candidatus Nitrosopumilus sp.
ATTAATGAAGTGTTGACAGAGATTATTGAAAAGTCAGGCATGATGAAAGGTGCATTAGGACGTAAAATTGGAGAACAAATGACTAATTTTATTGGACATTATCTAGAAACTAAAGGCAGTAACGTAAGAATAAAGATGATAAATTATGGGTAGACAATTTTAAAAATATCCTTTACTAATGTACGATAAAACGACTAGTTATTTATGGTAAGATTTTTTTAGATGGAAAGATTTCACTACTAGAAAGTTTGTCCAATTACGTATCTTTGTATAGTATACTTTCACTAGATAGTGTGGATGCCACTGGTACTCGTGCATACGAGGACACACAGAGCGTTTTCTGAATTTTGGAAAGATTAGTCATCTTGGTTCCATAATAGGAGGATTCAGTAGAATTCAGGTGAATTGTGGTTACATTTTGGCTGTGCCAAATTCACCAAAGTAATCGAATAAAAGAATATTTTGAAAAAAAAATCTTGAAAGTATGTGAAAATATATTTGATGAATCCAGACCTAAAGGGACTTCTTAATAGCAAGTTAAGCGTATAGAAGATGAATGATTTTTTTGAATTATAATCAAATTAACGGCAGTAGTATCCGAGTCCATCAGGACTTTAATTTTGAATGATACATGCATCTTCAACTTAAACAAGAGTAAAAATTTTGTATGTATGTCCGTCTTACTTGTTACATTATTTACCATTACAAGTTTTGACATCGATGCATTTGCAGAAAAATTAACAATTCAGAGCCCCGAATTGAGTCTAGGCTCTAACCATCTAGGTTCAATGATTAAAACACAGACAGTTTCTAGTGATGGCTCTGTATGGATATTTGTCGCATACACAAACCCAGTAGAACGAGAGCATATGACAGTCAATGTGAGATTCACAGACAAAAATGGGCAAGAAATAACCAATGTGAACTATGACATTATGGTTTCTCAAAATGATCAAGTTATTTTAGATGAAACGATGGTTAATCATCAAATAGGTATAAGAGATCATCTTACAAAAGAATTGCCAAGTAACGACAACGTAATCATCAAGATTACATTGCAGGGTATTGGAACAGTAGCTCCGTTTACAGGACCTCAGGGGGAAACTATTCAGGTTAATGTGGTTCCAGAATTTGGAACAATTGCAATGATGATTCTAGTTGTTTCCATAATTAGCATCATTGGAATTTCTGCAAAATCTAGGTTAATGATGCACTAGACATGGGTATTCTTTTAGAATTTGAAAATAAAAAAACTCAAAAATTGAATAAGCATGTAAAAGAGTTAGAAAAAAAAGCAAATAAAATAAATAAACAAACAGAGCTGATGGAAGAATCGACTAGAGAAAAACGTTTGGAAACGTCACAAAGAAAACAAAAGACATCAAATATCTCCGATGGAATTAAACACATAAATCTAAAAAATGAAAAACTTGCTAAAAAATCCAAAATCCTAGATAAGAAAAAGCAAAACCTCGCAAACAAGAGGGTAAAACTCTGAGAAATTATAATGCTGTAACTGTTACATTGTTATCCCTGTTAATTGTTTTTTTGGGATTTAGTTTTGCAGATTCATTTGCAACAATTCCTTTGAATCATTCCTTTGTATTGGAAGGAACAGGTTACGCAGCAACAAAGGATGTGATTAAAAATTCAGAAATCAATCTTTCATTGTATACTCATGGACAAAGTGGAAGCAGCATTATATCTACAATTGAAACAGGATTCGTTACATTGGGTGATGAAAACTTCTTAATCACGGAATTAAAGGCAACGATGCTTCGAGAAGGCAAGTACATCCGAATCAACGGGGTTGTGCAAGGTGACGATGAAGCCACTGTCAATTTTTTTGGAAGACAAATTGAAGAAAGCCAAAATGGTTCAATTTATGGATTTACTGGAAGAGTAACCTCTGATGAGACTTACAAAATCATCTATACTGCAAAACTAGAGGGGGTTGTAAAATTCAAGATTTCAGAAGTCAATCCAAATCAAAAACTCCAAATTGACATTACAAAAGGCTCCTCCACTCAAGGCATTGGTGTAACTACGGGATCTGTAGATTCATTGTACTTTAGACATTTCTCACAAGATAAAATATCTGTAGAGCCTGGAACTACAATTACCATTAAAAATAATGATGTTGTAGCACACAGTATTCTTAGTGGAATACAAAATGCTGATCGTCATGAATTAATTGTCGCTGATGGCAAAATCTCAACTGGTAAAATTTTGCCTGGCCAATCAGCAGATATTACGTTGAGCGATGCAGGGTTTTACAGACTGTATGATCCAGATTACCCGTGGATGAAAATTGTAGCATATGTGTATCCAGACATAGGTGGGAATGTGATTCTGGGACCGTCAAGAAACTAGTGCTGTCTTGCCATGTTCTTGATTTTAATATGCAATATATTTAATATTAAACACAATGCCGTTATCTTTTCATGATATACTAGTGCCATACGATGGAACCAAAACTGGAGATAGGGCATTTAACGGAGCAATACAGCTGGCAAAAAAATTTGCTTCAAAGATTACAATTTTGGCATGCATTGAACGTGAATCAACATGGGGTTTTTTTGAAACAAAATCAGACAAGAAAGATGTCAAAAAACGCCGTAGTGTAATGGATGAAAAAACTGCAAAACTAGATGAAATTGCGTCAAAAAATGATATTCCATGCAATGCCAAGATCTCTACATGTACTGTGGCCTCAGAATGCATAGTATCTTTTGTGAACTCCCACAAAGTCGATCTTATTGTAATGGGCAAATCATCTAAAATTAACCCTGAAAAAATATACCATGATAGCACTGTAAATTACATTTATTCACATCTGAAATGTCCAATGTTGACTATCTGATGAACAACTACGTTTCACTCTGATACATTATCCTGTTTAGAACTTCTAACCTTGCACTTGATTATGTCTAGAAATTACTTTTTAATTACTAAAGAAAATCATTCTAACCTCTCATGAACCACAGGGATTAAGCGTATAGTACGGGTTTAAGGAATTCACCGCACCATTTTACAAATGGTGCAAACAGAGGATCTTAAAATATTTGAATATACTGCAATTTCACCTGATAACACTGCAAGAATAATTTTGGAAAAATTATCCAAAATATTAGATACAAAACAAAAAGAAGTAATGATTACTAGTCAAACACTTGATGCGTCATTTTCAGATTATCTTGAAAATTTAGAACAGTATTGGTTTCTATGTCACAACACATTCAAATCTTTTACATCTCATCTATTGGTTAGTCAAATTTTATGTAAACTTAGACATATTGAAGTTTAGATGTTATATTTTCATGTGTGATATTTTTGTTTGTTAATGCATCACGATACTTTTGTAACATTGAATTATCCATCCCAGCTTTGAAAAATAGAAACTCTAATTCTAATCTCTTCAATCTATTCATTTCTGCCAATTCTTCTTCGATTCTTCTTGTCATGATATATTTCTGCATAATGACACTTAAAGATGAATGCTTTATTGGTCTATTGTTGTTTTTCTAGAATATGGGGAATCCAAGATTTAGATTCTCTTTATGTATGATGAACTGCCTATTACATCATGACAAAAGAAGAAAGGGAAGAAATTTTTGAGGATATCATTTCAGGCCTCAGAAAAAAATTCATTCACTCAGATAAAAAACCATTAGGTGCAGAGTCTGACAAAGTATAAACTTGCCAAAAAACATCAGAGATAGCATTTAGATTAGGGTTTAAATCAAATTTGAGGTCTTTAATGAAATTAATGCAGTGAATATGTGGCACATGTTAACTAGTATCACGAGAGAAATACAACAGGAGGAATAAATATGAAAAAAGAAAAAAGTATGAAGCATTTTATAAAATGCACATTTTGTGGCAAGTCTGATCATATAGAATACTTGGGTGGACTAGAGTGGTTTTGTAATAAGAGATGTCATTACAATTATAGACATATGAAAGATAATTCGTGAGTGATATTGTGATGGAATAGAAGATACAAATACAATAAGAAGAGTGGATAGTATGGCCGATTTTATTGTCTGTAAAAACTGTGGGCTGTCTTATTTCACATCCGAACATATTTCATGTAGTCATTGTACATGATTATGACATGAACAGGTGCAGCTGACTCCAGATGCATGTTCTATCATACAATGGGTACATGGTGCACTTGATTCAGTCAAGGATTAACAAATTATCCAAACATTACATAATTGGTTTTATTGAAAAACAATTATGGTTTTGTCAAAAATTATCAAATACCAACAATTACGACGGTCTGAATTATACAAATAACAAAATCATAAATTTGGATCTTAAGACCAACAACGATCAGTTACTTGGTGACAGTTCCAATTAGTAGTAATCAATCAGAAATAGTATTTAGATCATTCTGAGGAATGATACGATTTTCTTTTAAGCAAATTCTGCAAATTGTGATTTAGGATTCTGCGGATAAGAGTCATCTAACCATTTAACCGACCATAACCGTCCAAAGGGGTGGGCCAACTTTTGCCCATCCTTTTCAAATTATCTTTTATCAATTCATACAAATCACCTGATGAATGAGATGAACAAATCATTGGTGTTGCTTTTATTCAAATTGTACAAATACCATACCATGAGCAATCAAGATAAACAAAACAAATCAAGTTGGGAAGAAGTACAAGGACTGTCCTGGATTTTTTACGAAGACTAGTTACATTGTGGGTTCTTCTAACCCTAATTTTTTACATTACAAAACATCAGTACTTATGAACTTGAAATTTCAGGATTAAATAAATCATGGGATTTTTTTATGACAATTTTCTTTTCGGGATCAATTCAAAAATTTTCTTGACTCAAAAATAGATCTAAAACATTTGTTGTGATGTTGATTTCTCAAATGAGAAACCAGATCAATGTTGCATTATTTGTGCACAATGACGTTGATTGCTTTCATGCATGCATTGTATATGCAGTCGTTATCTTGTTCCATGCACTCTTTTACAAAATTTCCTTAAAAGGATGACGTCTAAATAATTCGTCCTATGAAACAAATCAAAAATTCTTTAAATAATAGATTTTTCATATCTGCCTTAATCAATATTCATTGACTTGTTATTCTATTAAGAATATTCTAAATTCAATTCTAATCTAAATGGAAATATTCTTTTTCTTCAGCATTGTGGATGCTCTAAAAAATTACTTCAATAATGCTTTTGGCTCATTTAATTTTCAAGAATTCCAGCCAAAAATTGCAGAAATGATGCCCTCATTTGAAGTATCGTCTGATTCAACATCATCGAATTTTCTGATCAACGGTCTTGCAAATATGCAGGATACCATGGCATCTTTGTCTACTTCAGAATCCTCATTGGTATCTGCACCAGTATTGTTGCTAGCAGCAGGTGTCGTGATCTTCTTTGGAGTAATTGGAGAGTCCTTCTTCAAAAAGACTGGAATTCCAGATGTCGCATTCATAATGGTACTTGGCGTCTTAATTGGTCCCGTTCTAGGTATAATCCAGCCTGAAGTTGTACTGGAGGTAGTACCATATTTTGCAGCATTGGCATTGATAATCATCATGTTTGATGGCGGTCTGAACCTTGAGATCAAGAGTATGGTAAAGACTGCTCATTTTGCATTGGTTCTTTCCATAATTGGATTTGTAATATCTGTTGGAATAGTGACAGGACTTACTCATTATTGGCTGGAATGGAATTGGATTGAAAGCATACTGCTTGGCTCTATAGTGGGCGGAAGCAGTTCTGCAATAGTATTTGGATTGGTCAGAAATCTTCGCATTTCTGGTGAGGCAAAGTCGATGCTAAGCTTTGAATCTGCTTTGACTGACATTCTTGCAACTATTGTCGCATTCGTTCTATTTGAGGCTGTATTGACAGGCAGTCTGGATATTAACACATTGGGAGACACAATTGGCAGAGCAATCGCAGTTGGTTTGATTCTTGGATTTAGTGTAGGTATACCATGGATGTATGTTTCAACAAAGCTAGCAAACAGTCAGCATGCATACATGTTGACTCTTGGAATCTTGTTTGTGCTTTACTTTATGGCAAACGCGTTTGGCGAGTCAGGTGCGCTTACAGCTTTGGTGTTTGGCTTGATGCTTGGAAACAAGGCACATCTATCAAGATATCTGAAATTCAAATCGCCCAAGGTGGATTCAGATGATTCCATGCACAACCAGCTAACATTTCTGGTGAGAACATTCTTCTTTGTGTTTGTAGGATTACTGGCAAGTTTTGGAAATATTGAATACATCATATTTGGTATAGTTGCAACTGTAATAATTTATGTCGGGCGAGTCATTCTAACCAAAACAACCCTGACCAAAAGATTCTCAAAACTAGACAGAAAGGTAACATCAGTTATGATCCCAAGAGGACTGGCAGCTGCAGTGCTTGCAACATTTCCACTTACCATGGGACTCCCCAATGCCGAGGCATATCCACAAATCGTGTTTGTCATAATCATGGTATCTGTAATAATTACAACTCTTGGCATGGGCAAAGCAAAGAAAATTCCACCACCTGAAAGTCAGGAGGGAGGGTTTGTAAATGAAACCGTCGATCCCGTCCCCACACAAGACAAACCATAATTCTGCTTTCAGCATCTTGCATTTGATTACAATGTATTACACTGAATAGCAATCCTCATAAGATAAGTCATATGTCACCACGTCATGTCCAAATCAAGTGGAAATGTTAAAAGTACCAGCACCACAATTCGGATTCCTAATGATGTTTACGAAAAAATAGATTTTGAGGCATCATCACATAATTCCCACGTATCCACAGTAATCAACAGTATTTTGAGAAAGTATGCCACATGGGACAGATTTGTAAGTGATGTTGGATTCATGTACATGCAAAAGCCGTTGCTTCGCGCCTTGTTTGACAAAATTTCAGACAAAGATATTGTACAGGTATCAAAGACAATTGGTTATGCCAGAACCCGCGATGCAGTATTATTCATTGGCGACAAGATCAACATAAAGGCAATAGTGAACGTTGTAAAACTGTGGCTTACATCCTCGGAAATACCAATCCGAATAATCAGAAATGATGAAACCATCGAATTTATTGTACAGCACAACCTTGGCAAAAAATGGTCCATATACTTTGCAACACTTCTCAAAGAATTGTTCTCCGAGCTAAAACTTTCTTCCATAGAAGAAGATATCAAAGATCATACCGTAGAGATCACCTTTGCTCTAAAACCAAAAAAGAAAAAGAAATAGAGTGCTACTCTAGTATTGTTCTGTAGAAGATGATATGTCCGAAGATATTCCTGTAGGTACTGATGGGAATTTCTCTCCAATCTGACTTCGAGCAACTGCTGAGGCTTCCTGCAAGATCAAGTCTGTTTCCTCATTAGATCCTACACTGTTCTCAAAGCTTCCTTCAAACGTGTTTGATGTTAGTCCGCCTAATACATCGCCCATTGCTGCAAATTCAGCATCTGCTTCTGGCATGAACTTTGCAAGTGCTGGTCCCATTGTCTTCATAGTCGCCATTGCTGGCCCTAATGCTGCCATAGTGTCGCCAAGATGTCCTACTGTGGATAGTCTCATCTGGACTTGTTCAATGGATAACCTCATATTTCCAATTACTTTCTCATTTTTTCTCAATTCTGATAGCTCGTTTGCAAGTACCTTTGCCTTTGTTATGTCATGGCTTTGCTGTGCTTCTACTATCCTTTGGAATAGTCTTGCATCTTTTTCAGCAAGTTTATGTGCCATGGAATCAAGTTTTGAGATTGGTTGGTTGAGTGTTCTTGTAGCGCCTTCAACTCTTGGCTTTAATGGTCCTTCTTTTTTTATTGAACTGCCAATCTTTTCTGTAATGCTTACAGTTGGTTTTGGTGCCCAATTTTGTTCAAAATTTGCCATTTCTACAGCCTTCTGAAATTTTGTCTTAGGGAAAATAGTGAATTAATTTGATCGATCTGGATTAATTTTATTGCCAAATGATTCTTTTGTAATTGTTTAATTACTATGTCTTATTTTGTCTTACAAAGTCATACAAAGTTTATATTGCCGAACAAATACCAGAATTATAAGAATAGAAAATATGGCAAACACCAGATCTAATAGTTTCATCACAGGAGTCCCCTCATTAGCCATATTCCCACTATTCGCTGTGCTTCTTTCTGTTACTGTTCTTTTAGGTCAATCCGCATATGCTCAAAGTGATTCAGTGGGATTTTTGTATGAACCAGGAATTGAAGCAGTTACTGCGTTTGCAACCGGTATTGCAGAATCTGCACCAAAAATCATCGCTGCAATTATTTTATTGATAATTGGTTTGATTGCAGGAAAAGTGATTGGAAAGGTAATTGAAAAATCTGCATCCAAACTGCTTCAAAAGGTAACCAAAAATAATGATAACGATGATGTTGTCACCCAAACCACATCCTCGCGAGACTCTTCAAAACTAATTGCCGCAAGTATACGATGGTTTGTCTATCTATTCTTCATTATTGCTGCAATAAACGCACTGGAATTTGAACAGTTATCCACAGCATTGACTGATTTGTGGTTATGGGTTCCAAACCTTCTAGCATTCATACTTATTGTAGTAGTCGGATTAATTATTGCTAACTTTATTGGAAAATGGTTGGACCAAGAACTAATCAAAAAAGAGTTTGGCGGTTCAAAATATGTCATAATAGGAGTTAAGACTGTAATCTATGCAATCATCTTTGCAGTAGCACTTACTCAGTTGGGAATTGGCGACACAATAATTCCAATTCTGATTTCGGCATTTGCATGGAGTATTGCAATTGGGGTCGGTGCTGCCATTGCAATAGGTCTTGGCTTTGCACTAAAGGATATACTTCCTGCTGCAATCAACACTGCTTCAAAACAACGTTCAGTGTTAAAGATTGGTCAAAAGGTACGAATTGGAGACATATCTGGAACTCTTACTGCAGTAGAACTACTTCATGTTATTGTAGCTACTGAAAACAATGAAAGTGTGATAATTCCAACCAAAGAACTAAGCAATTCCAGCATAACAGTTATTGGTGAAACACATGACTAGCACCAATGCCTTTAACAATATTCTTGTAACTTATGTAAAGCCGACAAAAAAGGAAACGGCGTTTAACATGGGCTTGTCTCTGGCAAAAACCAACAATGCCAAATTGTCTGTTGTGGAGTTTATACCAGAAGAACAGCCAGAATTTTTCTTCTTTAAGAGTAAGAATAACAAGAAAAAAGAGAACGAACAAAAACATCTAGTAGAGAATGCACTAAAGAAATTTGAAGAAAAGGCAAAACAAGAAAACATTCCTCTAAAAACATCATTCAAATCCACAGAATCGTTGGTAGATAGTATCATACAATATGTGGAATCCAATAAAATCGATCTTTTGATAGTTGATCATCCACACATGTCTCACTCAGAGGAAACACACTACAATGATGTAGTAAATGCAATCCATGATGAAGTACATTGTAACATGTTGACTCTAAAATAAAGAAAATAGCAAAACAAGATGAAACAGATTGATCCCCTCCGATTGGTTTTCAGATCAGTCTCATCTCATTGAAGATGGTGATTTTGTATTACTAAAAACATTTGGTGAATATTTGGAGGGAACAATAATTGGCAGGTAGTGCAGGAGTAACTGAATTTCTGGCGTTATTGGCTCTCCTACTTGGAGGGGGAATGATAGGTGCTGGAATAATGAAGAAGATAAAATTTCCAACCATCATCGGGTTCATCATAATCGGAATGATTGCAGGCCCCTATGGAATTGGAATTGTAGAAGATGTTGAACTTATCAACCTTCTTGCAGAGCTTGGAATCATAATCCTGCTTTTTGTGGTAGGTCTGGAATTCAGTCTTCAAAAGCTAAGAAAAGCAGGAATCAAAGCAATCCTCGTGGGAATGTCAGAACTGTCAATAATGTTTTTTCTGGCATATGTGGGTGCCTTCTCGTTTGGATGGTCCCACATAGAGGCATTATATCTTGCAGGAATCTTGGCAATCAGCAGCACTGCAATATCACTCAGACTCATGCGTGATCTGAAACTGGTAAAGACAAAGGAATTCAACACGATAATCACCATTCTGATTGTAGAGGATCTTGCAGCAGTTTTGCTGCTTGTAATACTGGGCAATGCTTCAGCAGGAGAAGGAATTGAAATTGCAGATGTGGGGATACTGGTACTCCAAAGCCTTACCTTCTTTGTAGTTGCATTAGCTGCTGGAATCAAACTGATTCCAAAACTTTTGGAAAAGATTCAGGGGCTTGACATTCCAGAGGGTCCTTTCATTACTGCTCTGGCATTGGGATTTGGCCTGGCAGTACTTGCGCATTTTCTTGGACAGAGCTCCGCAATCGGGGCATTCATCATGGGGATGATCATTGCATCATCAAAGCATTCAGAGGCGATAATTCAAAAGGTTTTGCCGTTGCGTGACTTTTTTGGAGTGATATTTTTTGTGTCAATTGGGATGTTGGTAAATATCATGGCAATCCCTGAAGTTGCCCTGATCTCAATTCCTATCATAATTTTGGCAATAGTTGGAAAGTTCGTTGGGAATTTTTTTGGTGCTGCCATGCGTGGTCATGATATGACTGGAGCGTCAACTGTTGGTTCTGTAATGGTCCCAAGAGGAGAATTCTCGTTTATCATAGCAAAGCAAGCAGTAGACAGTGGTGCAGTAAGGGATTCTCTGTATCCAGTCACTATGCTTGTAACGTTGGCCACCATGCTTTGCATGCCATTGTTGCTAAAAATACTTCCAACCCTTGCAGATAAGAGCAGTTCAATTCCACTAAAACTGATAAATCCTATATTCATAGTTGGGAGATTCTTCAACCAGATGATGCAGTCATCAGATGACGATGCAAGACTAAACAAAATGCTAAAAAGTCACGGTCCAAAGCTTTTCATAAATGTGATAATAGTCATTGCAATTCTTGCCATCATAGAATATTTCCACAATGACATAATTAATCTCATGTCAAGTACCGGTGTACCTCTTTTAATCGAACCTGAATTGATATTAACGATTATCAGCATAATTTTGATTGCCTATCCAATCATCGCATTGTTTGGAAAGATTGAGAAAGTCGTTACAAACATCTCAGATGTCATATCTACAAAGCTTTTACCAGGAGATACCAGTGAGATAGAACGTAAGCCATTGCATCGGCTGGTTAGAAATATCTTCTTTGTGGCTTCTGTTTTGATAGTTATCGCAGTGATTGAGCCATACGTTGCAGAGATATCTGAAATAGAGTTCCTGTCGTTGATTATCTCAATCATAGGATTTACAATAGCCATAATATTGATTGCAGACAGTGTCTTTGTATTTCAGAAGATATCACACAGTCATATCATGGAAAGCCTTCTCAAGGAAGATGAAAAAACAGAAGACAACTTATGAAATAACCGCAAAACCGACAGCTCATGCAAATGGAGTTTTTAATTTTATTTCTTATTTTTTCATTAATCACAACAAACTGAATTACACGTGGGTCCTAAAGTAGCACCGCTAACTATATCCCCATACACGTTGTGCTGGGGAATATAGTTAAGGTGTTTAGAAACATACCCACGTGGAATTTAAAATAATCAAAAAAATTATCTTGATTGAGATTCTGAAACATCAAGTACTGTTTTGTAAATCTGCCTGTATACGGGTCTGTCCGGATACATCTGCACAGCTTTTTCTGCACTTTTTACTGCATCATCATATCTTTCAAGAGACATCAAGGTGAATGCTTTGCCAATATATGCATCAGCATAATTGGGATCTATTTTGATTGCCTGATCGAAGTGCTTTATTGCCAGGTCATGTTGATCATTACTGGATAATACACGACCCATACGGAACCATCCCTCAGCAAAATCAGGATTGATTTCAATTGCATTGCCATATGTTTCGATTGCCTTTTCAAATTGTCCCAGACTTATTAGGGAATTTCCCTTTACAACTAATGCATTGGTGTTTTCATTATCTATATTTTCCAGTATGAAATCGGTAGTCTTTATTGCCTGTTGATACTCATATCCATGATAAAATATCTCAGATTCACGTAACAGTAATTGTACATCAAATTCAGGTTTTTCTCCGTGCTGTTCCAGTTTTTCTACAAGATGCATGTTGTCGCTTTGGATATTTTCTATACAATCAATAGTTTGGCTAGGTACTATGTACTCCCTGGTTCTTTCTTCATCATTTGTCATAAATTCCTGTTTCTCGAAAATTAGGTTTAACAAATCATTACTTTTTTCTAATTCATATCGTATTTCTTGAATATCTACATCGGTATTTTCTATAATGAATTCTTGATTCATTTCTTTTCTAGAACAATCATTGTCAAACATAGACAAAAAATCTTCCTTGTGAGCATATTCAGGAATCAAATCACGCAATAACGAAAACTGCGTTTCTTCCCTAATCTGAAATTCGTGCTGTACTGTTACATCATTCCAAGATACTATCATGAAATAATCTCCCATGTTCTGTATTTGTGGCACTCCTAGATCATATTCTGTAGACCATGTATAATCAACATAGCCTATTTCTGGATCTCCAATATCTACAGATGGGGTGTTTTGCCAAACTATCTTTCCATCATAATCACGTATTGACACATCAAGCTGGCTGGCTACAGGTATATGCCCTTGAGTAAAAATCTCAAAAGAGATTGGTTGTACTGGCTGATAAATCTCCTTGACATCAATTAGTTCTATGACGAGGGATTTACCCTTTAATGAATTCTCAAAGGTACTTGTAATTGATGATGAACCATCTCCTTTCTCAAATGGAATGGATTCTGCAATTTTGTACAATTCAGGAAATGGAATTCCACCCTCTACAACATACCATGTATCATAATCCAGATATACAGTGATTCTGTTTAGGGGTTCACCATAATTTCTTTTTTCCAACACCGTTGGTTGTCCATGAAGATAGGTTACCATTGAATCAGAAGAGAGTCGTTCTACAAGTCTTGTGAATTTGTCTGATTCTGTCTCGGCGTATGGTGCCCCATAGGATTTCACATCGGCAAGTCTGACTGCCAACCCGCCTGCTGCAAGAAATTCAGGATTTGTTCCATGTCCTAGTTTTTCTCCAAATTCCTCACTTTGCGTGCTGTTTGCATAGTAAAATGTTGCAGCTTCAGGATAATGGTAAAAACCACACTCGTATGCATACCCGTCTGGAATGTATGATGGAGCCTCTGGAATCTGGTGGTACTTTGAGTATGCAGAAAATATCTCCTTTTGCGGGGCACAATCATAGTATGGAATGACAGTTATTGTTCCCTGTAAATTTGATGGAGATACGGTATAGTTTAAGATGGTTCTATTAGGGGTACCCCAGCTTGAGAAATGATGAGAGAATGCCTTTCCGGGAGGTATCGTGATTTTATCCTCATGAGTGGTCTTTGTAAACATGTTCTCCTGTGTTTTTTCAGGCTCTTCGGGGTTGTAGAATTTGTCATTTTGACCCCTCTGAAAATTGATTGGATCCGTAGACCGAATCGTAATTTCTTTGTCCAGATCATTTTGGAATAGAACCGTACTGTTTATTCCTCCTTCAAAAATAGTAATATCCTTGTTAACTAACATGGGAATTCCCAAATCATTTTTTGTCACGTTTACGTATACTGGCATGTTTTCCCAGAAATGTGATTCAAACATGATGCGCAACATCATCTCTTCATCTTTGTATTCAAATGGGCAGTCAAAATAGTATAATCTGTCTGGAATTTTTCCCACGTTGTTGTATGTCTCAATCACTGTTGCGTCAAAGTCATACATTTTGATCATCTCCAGTGCAAGACTGGTCTTAACTTGAGTGTCAAAACGCGTATGAAATTCTGGAGAGATATCTGAAAATTTTACATCTTCTCGAATGTCAGATATTTCATCTATGTGTTCTGATAGAAATATTTGTGAGTCTATTGTGTTGTCATTGGGTATTGAAAAACATATCTGCTTTTCATAGTTTTCAGGCACTGCATACAGCCCAATCTTTGTACTTCTTGACACCAGATCATCATACTCTATGGATTCATACTTGAATGCAGAAATTTGCTCTCCATCATTGAAAACCAAATACAGTATTGATACTATCAGCAATCCAATTGTAATAATTATTAAAATTTCAAACTTGCTTTTCATTTTCTTTTTCTCCAAACAACAAGACATGGAATTATTATTGCGATGAATAGGGGAATAATTATTGTTCCAAGATTGTATTGGGTTAAAATGTTGTAATCTTCTCTAAAGTATTCTATTTGTCCATTCTCGTCTTCATGTGAATATTCGCTAAAACCAGTGATTTGTTTTGTGTCGCACATGCCTGTCGTGCCAATTATTCCATCAGCATTATGCGTAAAGACTTGATAGGTTTCACCAATATTGTAATTTACTGCACAACTATTCAGCCTTGATTGCTCAATGACATGTTCACCTGTATTAGAGATTCCTTTTTGTGGAAATGTAACATCAAAATAAACTTCTTCATAGTGACCATCTTGTATTATTTTGGTGACTGTTCCCTGAAATGCAGATTTAGATTCCATCAAGATTCGCAAGTAGTCAGGATATCCAACACAAGAACATGCAGATGCATTAGGTGGAATAACCAAAATTAGTGAAAAAAAACCAATAACCGTAAATATTATCAAAAGCCTAGTTTTCAATTCAATCATCATCTAGCATATCATGAATCCCAGTTCATAGTGTTCGCCCTCATAAACAAATCCACGTACATACGTATCTTTTGTACCAAACTGCTCTACACTTTTGTTGGCAAACCAATCTCTGTAGTTGTTCCAGTCAGGATTTTCAGGTACTCCCTTGAATGCGACAACGCTTTCAAGTTCGGTTCTGATTTTTTCAATTGCTTCCCTTATCTTTGGGATTGATTTCATGTCTATGTCATTTAAAGTGACAAATTTTTTGGATTCGTCTAGGTTTTCCTTGAGGTGCACTGACATTGACTGCATTTCATGTTCATCTGAAATCCAGAATACGGTATGACCCAGGACGTATACATTATCATTGTACACTATTTGTGGCGCGATAAACTCATTTGTGAATCCCTGCTTTCTGGGATCTGCAAGCCTCTCATCAAGGTCAGCATCAAGTTTCATGAAATAGTCCTCTTGTGCATCCCCATACTTTTCAATTGCCTTATCCATTATGAAAAACTCATAATCCACAAGTTCCCTCAAGCCCATCTCTGCATTGGAATATTCATTTGAAGAAAACTCTAGATGATGTGTTGCCCTGATTAATTCATCAAGGATTGGTATCTCCTCAATGTCTTTATCATCCAATTCTAAAAACACGACATCCTTTGTTCCTGATTTGATCTGCTCCAGTTCATCTGGAGACATCAATTCAAGTGAGATTATTGCACACATGTCTGCAGGATTTAGGTGAATGTATCTGTCCTCAATGATTGCAATATCCAATGGTTTTGATTCATGTGTAGTTTTTGAACTTTTTAGATTTTGCTGGTAATAGTCTGCAATATTCATCAGCATGTCCGGATAGCCTTTCTTTGTCCAAGATTTGCTTTCAGGATCAAAGGCATATCCTTGCTGCATCATCTCTGACTGACGTTTAATGAAAAGTCCATCCAGAAATTTGGCACATCTCTCATCAACATTTCCACTCATTATCTCATCCATTGTGTTTTGTGAACATTCGGGACCAAGTTTTTTACTCATTGTTTTCATGACAATATCCTGCACGATTAATTGAGTTGTCCACCCCCGCTCAATCAGTTTTGAAATGGTTTCAGGTTTCACACATGCTGGAGAATTATCATGTTTTGGAATCAGAATAAAGTTTTCTCTGCATTGAATGTTGTTGATGGTTATTCCAGACTGCAATTGTTTCAAAGGAGAAAGAGTATCTGATTGAATTTTTGAGATTCTCAATACTGCAGTGTAATCCTCATTCTTTATTGTAGCAGTGCTAATCGGATATGGATTTACGTCAATCAACTCAACTTTATATTTCCCAAATACGGTTGCAGTGTTTTGCTCATATGTGTCTAGAATAATTTCAGTCTTTAGATCTTCAGACATACTAAAACTCATACTCGCCTTGCCTTGCCAAATACATGTAACATCAGATGGGCATCTAGAGTCCTCAAGTACATTCAGAAAAGACATGGTAAGATTCTCATCAGGAAATTCTATATGCTGCTGGGACTGAAGTTCAAAAACATTGTCTAATTCAATTATTTTCATGGTAGGTAGATTCTGCTCTTGACTATCTCCAATGTTTAATGTTAGAAAATCAGACCATGATCTTTTGTATTTGACATCACGAAACCCTATGGCATCATAACTGACGCTTAGGAATATTTTCTGATTTGGAATATTTTTGTCAACAGTAATGGTAACTGGGATTCTGCCAACCACTGATGGATTTACTTCTACTGTTCCTGTTTGAATGTGAACAAATGGGATTGCAGATTCTGGATTAATGCCAATGATTGGAGTGATATCATGTAAACTGTAAGGCTGGCCGATGTAACGAAATTTTATCTCAAACTCGTTTAGCACATCTGGAATTATAATTTTGGGTACTCTTTCAAATGAAGCCTTTCCATCAAATGTTTCAACAGCATAAACAGGCAATAACGAAAAACCAAATGATAAAATCATTCCCAGTGTCAATATCAAAAGTCTGGTTTTCATTTTCTCAACTGCCAAATTTTATTCCGCATTTTGGGCATACAGTGTAATTGTTTGGAAAATTTAGGTTGCAATTATAGCAAAACTTGTCATTTCTGGGTGTTTTTTTGCGTTCTGCTAAATAGTAACGGAGTAAGATGACGCCAATAGTCGTCACAGCACCTATAATGGCATATAAGATAACCATGCAGATTACCATCTCAATTGGGATTCATAAAGCGTTCTAATCTTTTACAAGAGAAAAACTGAGGGTTAAACCCGCAATGCGATTAGTCCTCGTAAAAAACCCAGGACAGTCCTTGTACTTCTTCCCAACTTGATTTGTTTTTATTATCTTGATTGCTCATGTATGGTATTTGCAAAATTTGAATAAAAGCAAGACGAATGATTTGTTCATCTTATTCCTCGGTGGATTGGTATCAATCAGTTATTGATACAAGATAATTTGAAAGGATGGACAAAAGTTGGCCCACCCCTTGGACTGTATATGGTCGGTTAAACGGTTAGATAATGACTCCTACCGCAGAATCCTAAATTGGAATTTACAAAGTTCGCATAAAAGAGAAACGTATCATTCCTCAGAATGATCTAAATACTAATTTTGCAAAAGTGCAGATAGACACGTTGGATCTCTCACCAAGTAACTAACCGTTGTTGGTCTTAAGATCCAAATTTATGATTTTGTTATTTGTATAATTCAAACTGCCTCAATTGTTGGTATTGGATAATTTTTGACAAAACCATAACTGTTTTTCAATAAAACCAATTATGTAATGTTTGGATAATTTGTTAATCCTTGACTGAATCAAGTGCACCATGTACCCACTGCATGATAGAACATGCATCTGGAGTCAGCTGCTCTTGTTCATGTCATAATTATGGGGAATGACCACAATGATTGGACTGTGTAACATGTGTTTTTCGTCTGGGGTAAATGTGGCCCTTTCAGAGGATTCTGAGGCATTGTGTGACAAGTGCAGAAACTTGGAAAATAACTGATTTTAGTCGACTTATCCTATTGTAGGCTCAACTGTCTTCCACACATCGTAAGACTCCAATAATCCTTTGATTGCATGTGCATATTGTGGAGACCTGCAGTTTCTCATCTTCAATATCTTGTGTAACTCCCTCCTACGTAGTACTGTTTCTACTTCTCTTCTGTGCTTGTTGCAATACAATCCAGACTTTTGGCAATCCAGACAGTGCAGGTACTTGGAATAGTCCATGAATCAGCTGAAAGATCACATGGTTATAGACATTTCTCATAAATTATTTATCTTGTATTTTATTGCATAGTGATTTGCAGTTTCAAGAAATTTTTAGATATTACTTAATTGGCAAACATCTCGATCAGACTTGCTATCGACAGTTTCGGGAAAATCCCCGAACTGATAACCGAAAAGATAGATTAGCGATCAAAAGTTTCGGAAAGTTTCGGAATTATCAATCCGGAAAAATACAATATCGTTCCGAAAAAATCAATTTACTCTTCCGAAAAGATAGTTATCAATCCGATAATGTCGGAACATTTCCCCGAAAAAATCGAAAACAGTACCGGAAAGATAGTCATTTACCGAATTGATAAAAACTCTTACCGAATTGATAAATGACATCTCCGAATTGATACCGAATTGATAAATTCCGAAACTGGGTTGTTGCCGAATTGATAATCAAAGTTATCGAATTGATAGAACAACTATCAGAATTGACAGTGAATTATCCAACTGATGAATCAATATTGGAAAATCCTTGACTCTGATAATGACTATTCATGACTACAATAATCATTATAATATCACTAGTGATATTATATTGCAAAAGATGGCAGGTTATGATACTAATAATGACATCAAAAGGTTATACAAGTTACTTGATGAACTGGTAGGAAAGGTAACTGCACATTACAAAGACCAGATTACATCAATTGTCTTATTTGGCTCTGCAACTACATCTGAATGGGTCAGGGGCAAGTCGGACATCGACTGCATTGTTCTGGTAAAAGACAAAACTCACACAAAAGAGATAGAGCAATTCCTGTATGACACATTACTTGAGCTGGATAAAAAATACAATCTGAAACTTTCTGATACTTGTACCAGTTACAAAAAAACCCAGAATCACATGCTAAACATGATTCTGCAGGCAGAGAAATTTTCCATGTTTGGAAGGCCATTTTATGTCTTGTCTGAAGACCGGATTGACATTACAAATGCCAGAATCACTGCAATTGATGACTTTAAGATCTATGTGGGAACGCATGTTCTTGCTTCCCTCAATCTGTTCTTTCACAGGATCAAAAGCACCGGGAAGATATTGTATGGAAAGGACATCACAAAGGAGTTTCCAACAAAGATACCAAACCTTGAAAAATTCAAGGCGTCACTTAATGCATTGCTTTTGCTGATGATGAGTTTTGTAATTTTTCCAATTGACTACAGATTTGCATTCCAGCACGCAGTCAAGGCAAACTTTTGGGCATGTGACAATTCTTTGTTTGCACTGGAAAAGCCACTATCAAACACAGAGTCTGAAATAAAAGAAATTGAAAAGATATTTTCTAATTCAGATACCGAATACATTCTTGATGTGAATCACTTGCACCAGTCCATGCAATACAAAAGACGCAAGGATATTGGCAATCTCTCAAAACTATTTATTTTCAAGTATATACTCAAGACAACAAAATTTGTCATGATACTATACATTATGACACTGCAGAAAATGTTTTCATCATAGATAGTTTATGGATTGATAATTGCAATTTACAAAAAAGAGAAAGACACTCGGGATGTTGGCAGTACTTGTGATTTTGTCTGTGAATGTAATTCTTGTAGAACCTTCCATAATAGAAAATGACACAATAGAAATATCAGGAACGGGAGTAAACATGACTATTGCATTTCTGTCAGACTTTCAGAGGAGAGATGCGGATCCTGCATTTGTTCAAAGAGCAGTAGACATTGTCAATGCCAGAAATCCTGACCTGGTATTGCTTGGAGGCGATTATGTTGAAAACGACGTAGATGAGCTTCCATCAATTGAGCCATTAAGGAACCTCAAATAAAAATATGGCATCTATGGCGTTATGGGAAATCATGACTATTCGGCATTTAGCTTTGCAATGGATGTGGGTGGTGATGCGGTTTTGGCGCAGCAAATAATCAAATTTCTGGAGTCTCCAAATCATGTCAATTACAACCAAAACGACAGAATCAAAATTCTACGTAATGAAAAGGTGATCATCGATGACAAGATCACACTGATAGGTTTGGATGATCTGTGGGCTCACCTGAGGGATGAACCAAAGGCATATGTAGATAAAAGTGCAGGATACAGAATTTTGCTTTCACATAATCAGGAAGAACTTGACATCAAAAAGGAGACTGCAGATCTCTATCTATTTGGTCACACGCATTGCGGACAGATGAGATTACCTGTTCTGGGCTCTATTCCAAAAGCTTTGGGTTTTTCAGGAGAGTATGACAAGGGACATTATATCTTGGATGATGGCACACATGTATACACAACATGTGGTCTTGCACCAGCACCAAGACTGCTAAACCCACCGGAGATATCAATAATCAAACTTATTCCATAAATTGGGTTTCATAATGGATAGAATTCCTTATGAACTTTCGATAATTCAACTAGTCATATAATGAAATATTTTTTCGTTTTTTTAGTTCTAATTGGCATAGTTGGGATTGGCATTGCAGGTCATTATAATGAAGGTCATTTTGCATTTGGATACCATGAAGGTGAGCAAGAGATTAATTTTTCAAACCCATTAATTTCAATTCAAAACAACAAAGCCAATATAATTTGGGAATCCTATAATCAAAATAATGGCTCAGCAATCATATTTACACAATTAGTTGACGGTAAAACAACATTAGACCCTAAAAATATTACAGCTGGATCATTTATTGGCAATACCAAAATTCTTTCACAAGATCAATACATCTTTGTATTTTACGAACTAACTACACGAAATGGAGATGTTGTACCTCAATTCTATGTTTTAACTAGTGTAGATGATGGCAAAACATTCTCAGAACCAAAATTAATCCTAACTGTAGATGATGTGTATTATGATATAACTAATGTTGAATTCGTAAATGAAAAATTATATGTTTTTGGAACCATGTGGACTAGAGGAGAAAATACAAGCTATGCATTTTATTCAGTAAGTGATAATTTTGGAGATACATTTTCAGAACCATCAAAACTTTTCAATCAAGGCAAAGTACGCCAAGACATTGTAACTACTGTAAGCAATGGAATAATCTATCTACTCATGGATGATGAAAAGGATTTTGACGAAAAAGGTCATCTCTATTTGTTTAAGATTATGCCTGATGGCACGGTCACTGAAAGAGTTAGTGTAAATAATGCAGAGACATCAGTTACTAATCAAAAGATTGCAGTCTCCGGAGATGATGTCTATGTCACTTGGCTAGACAGGCCAAATGATGCTAGGCGGTATTCAAGTTTTGCAGCAAGCCATGATGGAGGATTAACGTTTGAGAAATCAAAGTACATGCCATCGGATCCTGATTCTATCGACACATATCATCCTGAGAGATTGGGAATTTTTGTAATCGATGAAACAGTGAATGTACTGTGGGAATCTGATTATTGGGATGGAAAAAACCAGACAATCAAAACTTTTGTTGGCACAAGCAACAACAAGGGAGAGGATTTCCAGATGGAAGAAATCCCTTCTAGCAGTTTTGTTAGACAGTACGGCAGAGTGTTGACACTAGTTGACAATGATAAACAGTATTATTTTGCACCGGGAGTCAAAAACTATCCGTATGAAAATTCTGCAATGTATTTTAACGTCAAAGACAGAAACGGAAATTATTCGGAAATAGTGGATATACTACAAGACTATCAGACTAGTCCAGGTCATGTAATTGTAGATGTAGACAACGGATTTATTCACATTGTTACTGATGCTGATTATCATTCTAACTGTATTTTGTATCATTACAGTTCAGATGATGGAAAAAGTTTTCATGATCTAATTGATTTGGCCAAATTTGAAACGGACATGGAACGTCTTGGTACAATACCCCACATAGAACCACCACTAAAGCAGATTGCAGGTGGGGTTTTAAAAAATAACATAGAATGCACAACGAGTGTCATAGACGGACGTATTTTGATGCTGAAAAAATCTGATGGCAAACCTGTC
>JAOTSS010000032.1 GCA_029864805.1 Candidatus Nitrosopumilus sp.
AACATCAGAACCAACATCAGAACCAACATCAGAACCTGAACCCCAACTATCAACATCAGAACCTGAACCCCAACTATCAGCATCAGAACCTGAACCCCAACTATCAGCACCAGAATCAACAAGTGAAACTTCTGAAATCCGTCATCCTCCTGAAGAACGTGATGTGATTTTTGTTGGCACTAAACCTATTATGACATATGTTTCTGCAACTCTAACTCAACTTTCTACAAGACCTACTGTCACGATTAAAGCCCGAGGGAAAAGAATTACCCAAGCAGTTGATGTGTCTCAAATGATTGTGAAAAGAATGGATTCTGTAGGATATGTTATTAGTGATGTGAGAATTTCATCTGATTCTCTTACTTCACAAGATGGGAAGCAACGTAATGTTTCCACTATGGAAATTGATGTTTCAAAAAATTAGTTTTAAAAAATTAATTCTAATCATACCTGTAGTTTTTCTTGCTATTTTATTTCTTAGTTTGTCTGGAAATTTCTGTGGTATACAACATATGTTTATTTTAAATGATATTTTTTCCTATGAGGACTCGTTTGATCCTGAATTATGTGAAATGATAATTGAAAAAATTAATTCTTTCAATGATTCATGTGAGCCTCAAATTGAAATTTTTGATTGTGGTTAGTATATGGTGTCTGTCAAAAATGTTATTCCAAAATAAACTAATACAAAACTTAGACTAACCATCAAAATTTTATAATTTTTATTGGATAGGATCATTGAGCTTTTTGAGGCAAGAAATGAAACTATTCCTAACCATGCAAAATCCATCCAAATATGTAATGCAAATAAAATTATGATTCCTGCAAATGCCCAAATCAACATTGCATCTGAAATTAATTTGAAACCAATTGTAATCCACCAAATGATAAAAAATGGATTTAATGCGCTAAGTAAAATTCCTGTAATTAGCGGGCCTTGTTTTGGACTTACTTTTGAAATTTCTTTTCTTGAAAATACTGTTTTAATCTGAATAATTGCAAAAACAAAAAGTGTGGTTGCTCCTAAAACAGAAATTAATATTCTGAACTCTGGAAATATTTCTAAAGAAAATACTCCTACTCCTAACAGTAAAATTAATGGAAATTCAACAATTGAGTGGCCTATTGCCATCGTGATTCCAGACCTTATACCTTCTCTTAATCCGTATGCTATGTTGGCTGCAAAAAGTGGACCTGGTGCCATTACACCCGATGCCGAAATGGCAATAACTAACACTGCAAATTCTAAAAACTGCTCCATTACCGATAAATCAAAGTCATCTGCATAAGGAAATAAACATAATTGGAATTTCTACCTGTACATTAAATCTTTAAGATTTTTTGATTCTTCTTGTGCATCTTTTATCACTTCTTCTGCTTTTTCGGCTTCTTTTTGTAATGATGAAATGTTACATGAAGCTCCTGGAATTAGCTTTGACATTGCCATACAAAGATTTGCACTTGATTTGAAGTCTGGACCTTCTCCATTTGTATGGAAAACTATGACAATCACATCTTGTTTTGTAATGCCTCCTTCGTTTAACAGAATCCCTGGAATTCCTGGTACTGTTCCATACTCTAATATTTTTAAACCTGCTTCTATGATTTTTTTTCTAGCCGAATCGGTACTACCAATACCAATCATTTCTTCATTTCCTTGAGGATCTTTGATTGCAACACTACTGATAATTAATTCTATTTTGTGTTCTTTTGCCCATTGTAGCATTGCATTTGCTGTAACTCTATGCAAAGATTGTTCAAGAGTTAGATATGATAAAAATATTCCAACTCTTAAACTTTCATTAACAAAAATCCTAGTTGGAAAATTTGGCTTTCCATTTTTAATTATGCTTATTGAGGGAAAACTCTCAGAATCTATTATCCCTGCTAGTTCAAAATCTGATGTATGAATCATTGATTCAGTTGCAATTGCACTGCTAAATCCAACAGATGGGAATCCATCAATTAGATACCCTCCTTCTAATTTTAATGGTTTAGTCTCTTTAATTCTGATTTCAGGACTCAACAGATTATCTCTGCCCTGATTAGATAATATCTTTTATCTACTTTTCAATCTATTTTTGTAATTTTCTAATTAATGCCGAGTAAATAAATGGCAATATTGTAGTAACTTCTGCATGCAGCGTTGACTGTTTGGCTTTTTGTGTAACTTTTCCCCATGAGATTGCTTCTCTAACTAATGCCCCACTAAGACTCCCATCAAATTCTTGTGCAGTTGTTATGTAAAATGCATAATCTAATCCATCTCTATACTGATTCCACCATAATGTGTGGTGTTTTGAAATCCCACCACCGATCATGAATGCTCCTGATTTCTCAGCTTTGAAAATAAACCCAGAAAGTAAATCTGCATCTCCTGTCATGTTTAGTTTAAAATCACTGTTTTTTTGTGCAAAAAGCCAAATTTGACTACCGACTGCCCCGTCCATTATTCCAGGAACTACTACACTTACGTTATTTTTATACGCCCAAAAAAGAAATGAATCTTCTCCTAGATGTTTTCCAATCATTTTGCAAATATCTGCCGTAGTCATCTCTCTAACCCCGTTTTGATACTCTTCTTCTAAAAATTTCTGCATCTTCTCTTCTATGAGTGGACCATAACTATCCATTGGAACAAGAATATTTCCTAATCTGTGAATATTCTGGTCTGCTAACTTCATATCATCCATTGTAAACGAACCTTCTTTGTAATGTGAAAAATGTCTTGCAATATCGTGATCCAATGCACCACAAGTAGTTATCACAACATCAAACCATTTGTTTTTAATCATATTTTTTATTATCCCTCTTAACCCTGTTGAAACAACAGCTCCTACAAATGAAACAAATCTGAGACATTGGTTGTCTGAAATCATCTCAGTTAAAATCTCTAAACCGTCAGAAAGATTTACCGATTCAAATCCTCCTGATTGGGATAACTCTTCAAAAATTTTTTCAATTGAAGTGTTAGAATCAATCTCAATATCTTTAACTGAACGACCTGTCTTTATCATGATTTGATTCTTCGATGGCAGGTATAAAATTCTGTCTTAATCAAAACATTTTTTCATTCTTCTAAGAAAACTTTAAACCCGTCCAATGACACCAATTTTCAAATGACTGATAGAATCAAAGTTGGTTTGGTAGGTATTGGTAATTGTTTTGCAGGATTAATTCAAGGTATAGAATATTATCGTAGAAACCCTTCTCAAGAAGTCACGGGAATTATTCATGATAAATTAGCCGGATACGGAATTCATGATATTGATTTTGTTTGTGGATTTGATGTGGGTGAAAATAAAGTTGGAAAATTACTCAATGAAGCCATTTATGAATACCCAAACATGGTTGACTGGATTCCAAAAGACGAAATGCCAAAAACAGATGCTAAAGTCCATGAAAGTCCAATTTTAGATGGAGTTGGCTTATGGGTAGAAAACAGAATCAAACCCATTGAAAGCTCTAAAACCACTGAACAGATTGCTGATGAAGTAAAAAAAATAATCAAAGACACTGGAGCTGAAATAATTGTATCTTATTTACCTGTGGGTTCTGACAAAGTTACTGAATTTTGGGCTCAAATCTGTCTTGATACTAATACTGCTTTTGTAAATTGCATTCCGTCCTTTATTGCATCTGATGAAAAATGGGCAAAAAAGTTTGAAGAGAAAAACATTCCGTGCATTGGAGATGATATCAAAGGACAAGTTGGTGCAACTATTGTACATAGAACCTTAGCTAAACTATGTAGTGACAGAGGTACAAAAATTGAAAAAACTTACCAAATTAATGTTGGTGGAAATACTGATTTTCTAAATATGAAAGAACAAGACAGATTGGCCTCAAAGAGAATCTCTAAAACAGAAAGCGTTCAAAGCCAACTCAGTGAAAGACTAGACGATGATCAAATTTATGTTGGACCTTCTGATTTTATTCCATTTTTAGGAAATACCAAACTAATGTTTATGAGAATTGAAGGCCGTCAATGGGCAAATATCCCTTACAACATGGAGGTTCGTTTGGAAGTGGATGACAAAGCAAACTCTGCTGGAATTGTTATTGATGCAATTAGATTAGCTAGAATTGCACTTGATAGAGGTGTTGGTGGTCCGATTAAACCTGCTAGTGCTTATTTGATGAAACACCCGATAGAACAAACTTCAGATGTACAAGCAAAAAATGCATGTGAAAAGTTTGTTGCTGGCGATTAACTATTGAAATTTATTTAAATCTGAAAATCTAGTTTTTCTACTTTGTTCATACTTCTCTAATGTGAATTCTTTACTTTTTTCACTCTCTCCATCTATTTTGATCATTTTTGTTGTTACTACTTTGTTATTTTCTGTTAAATCTACAATGACGCTATTTCCTCCAAATTTTCTATTTTCTACATTTGCTGCAAGAATAGGTATTCTATTTTCAAGTGATCTAACTTGAACATACATGTGCCATGGTGCTATTCCTCTTCTAACAATTCTGCTTGGGGAAAATAACACTTGAGCGCCTTTTTTTGTTAGAATGTTTGCTACATTGGGAAATACCATGTCGTAGCATATTATTATTCCAAATTTACATGCTGTATTGAAAATTTTAGCCTCTTTTCCTGGTTTGACGATGCCCCGTTCATAATCAAAAGGATGGATTTTCTCTTGCCTGCCTATGAATTCTCCCTCAGGACCAATTATTGGGGCAATAATGGACGGATTTTTTATCATTTCATAGAATGCACCTGGGATAATTGTCATGGAGAATTCTCTTGCTATTTTCTTGAATTCTGAAAATTCCGAATCAAAATCCTTTATCACATTATTTTTTAACCACTGTTCGGGCAGACATACAATTTTCGTTTCTTTTTGTCCTAGTTTTTTAATGATCTTTGAAACAATTGAAACTCCCTTTAGATTAGACTCGTATGATTTTGTCTGAATTAATCCTAATTTTACCATTATTTTGAATTCATAGTCCGTAATTATAGGTGCTTTGTATCTAATAAATTTCTGAGAATCTTGATGATTTTAACTTGTAATCCTCAATGTTCATGATTGTTTCTTTCAAACAATCGGTATTCTTTATTCTGATCTTCCTAAAAATTATCGAACTCTAAAACTCTCAAACAATATGATACTGATATTTTGTAATGTTCATGTTTGTTTTTAACACGCACAAGAATTTCCTGCCTGATCTATTGTTTACTGGCTTTTTATAATGTTCTCAAAAATTAACTGTTCGCAAATTTATTTGATTTTTTATGTATCTGGAATTCAACCGTTACGAAAAATATGATAACAAAACAAGAAAAATTACTCAATTATGTCAACTAAACTTGTTAATCATCGATTATCCCATCCAATACAAAAAGGTTGTAATTGGTTCACGTAAAAAAAGTTGAAATCTTTGGTTTCAAATCATTTGGATTTAAAAATACTGTAGTTCAATTTGAACCTGGACTTGTATCGATCTCAGGCCCTAACGGTTCTGGTAAAAGTAACATTTTGGACGCCATAATTTTTGCCATGGGTGAAAACAAACCAAAAGTGATGAGAGTAGATAAACTACGATCACTGATTCATGATATTGAGGGTAGTCGCCGTGGACCCAAAATGGCAAGATCTAGTGTCCACTTTGATAACTCAGATAGAAAAATCCCAGTTGATTCTGATTTTGTTGAGATCACAAGAGAGATGGATGAAAATGGTGAAAATACATATTATCTTAATAAAAAGAAAACAAACCGAAGCCATATTCTTGATTTACTGGATATGGCAAACGCCGGATTGGGTCAACTTAATGCTGTTCAACAAGGAACTGTGACTAGAATTTCTGAGTTTACCTCCGAAGAAAAAAGGAAAACAATTGAGGATTTAATTGGATTGTCATATTTTGATGAAAAAAAGACTGAATCTATAAAACAACTTGATGAGGCAGACAGACGATTAGAAATTGCACTAGCAAAGATGGGTGAAATCAAAAAAAGAATTGATGAACTTGAAGAAGAAAGAAATCAAAAATTACGTCATGATATTTTGGAGCGTGAATTAAACAGGTACAAGGCAATAGCTGCTGCAAATAAAATGAAAATTATTTCAGGTCAAAAATCCTCCAAAGAATCAACTTTAAATGCTCTTACTACAGAAATTGCAAAATTTGATGATGAAAGAAAAACTTTACGAACAGAAATTGATTCACTTGAAACTGAAAAATCTCAATTGATGACAGAAGCTAATGATTACAGTCAAGCAAAAGCATCTCTTGATGTTGAAATAAGTTCTGCAATGGAACAATATGAAATTCATAATAGTACAATCTCTGCATCTAAAAAAAGATTAGAACAAATTGAAAATAGGATACCGGAAATAAAAAAAGAGATTGAAGAAATAAATCAAATTCGTAATAATATCAATTCACAGATTAACAAAATAAAAGAATCAATAGATGAGACAAATTTGAAGAAAAATAAAATTAATGAAGATTTAGAAATTGTTGACTCTCAAAGAAATGATGTCTTACGTGCCCAATCAGAAGCTGCAGCTAAAAAATCTGAAATTGATAATAAAATTAAATCTTTGACAAACGAACTGAATCAATCCGAACTCAAATCATCCAAAATCCAAAATGAAAAAGAAGAATCAACAATTAAAATTAAAACCAACTCTACAAAATTTGATGAACTAGAAGGAGACATAGTAAAATTATCTCAATACAAATCTCAGCTAGAATCTATGGTTAATAATCACACTGCGACTATTTCTGAATTAAAAATGAGAATTTCAAAATTACGTGAAAGAAAATCAAAAATTAACAATGACATGGATGAATTGGAGTTAATTTTGGAAAAGTCTAGCAAAGCTGCAACTCAATACGAATCAAAAATCAAAACCGTCAAAGGATTCATGCATGAAGATTATACTGTTGCAAAATTAAAAGAAGATGCAGACAAACTTGGAATTGAAGGTTTAGTATATGAAATGATTTCATGGGACAAACAATACGAGCGTTCTGTAATGGCTGTCAGTTCTGACTGGATTAAGGCAATTGTTGTAAAAGACTTTGCAACATTGCTTGGAATTGCAGAAGTGGCTAGAAGTAGAAATCTCCCAAAACTAAAAATTATTCCACTTGAGGCAATTCCTCAATTCAAGCTAAAACTACCAAAAGAATCTGGGGTGATTGGTGTTCTTGCAGATTATGTGAATTGTGATCCTGTATATGCTTCACTCAAAACATTTTTGTTTGGAAATATTGTGCTCACTGAATCCCGTGAATCTGGCTACAACATCTCTCAATTAGGCTACAAAGCAGTAACTATGGATGGTGAATTTTTTGAAGCAAAAGGAGGCACTGTAGTAATTGACATTAACTCAAAGATTTCTAAACTCACAAAATTAATTTCTATGAGTAGTGACATTGATGGCTTATTCCAATCTATTAACTTGATCAAAAAATACATGCAAAAGAAAAAACACTCCTTGAAGAAATTGGATGATTCAATCCAATCATATACTGAAAGACTTTCTATCTCTGAAAACTCTCTTACTTCAGCAAATGAGAATTTTGTCAATTTAAAATCAAGAATTGCTTCTGCTATTAGTATGAAAGATCAATTAACAAAAAGAATTTCTGAATTAACTTCTAGAAATTTAACTATTGAATCTGAATTATCTACAACTGAATCTCATGCAGAAACACTACGTCAACGTATTGCAATTGTAGAAGAAAACTATGCAAGTGGAGAGCAAACTCGTATTGCAAATGAATTGTCTAGAATCAATTTAAAGAAAGCAGAAATTGAAAAACTTTACACTACAATTATGAACGAATACCGTGATAAATCTTCTCAACAAACAACTTTGCAAACTCAAGATAACCGAGAAAAATCTCAATCTAATCGTCTGTCTGATGAAGAAAGTTCATTGGATTTGGAATCCAAAGAATTAGCAGAAAAAATCCTAGACTTGGAAAAACAAAAAGAATCAAAGAGTGAAATTCTTGTTAAATTACGAGAAAAAGAACAAGTCCTTATATCAACATCTGGCTCATCAATTGAAAATCTAAAAGAATATGATGACAAACTCAAAATTCTATCTGAAAAGGATCGAGAGATAACAAAACAAATCAATTCATTGGAACGTCAAACTGATTCCTTGAATAGGGATTTACATGATTTAGTTGAAACCAAGGTCAAATTACAACAGATTCTTTCCGCATTTGGATTTGATAAAGACATGGAAACCTTTGATGTGGAATCAATTGTTCAGGGATTAAATGCAGAACTAAATGCCCTTAATACCTTAAATGCCAAGGCCCCTGAAACCTATCTTGAAGTATCTTATGGATATCGTTCCATGTCGACAAGAAAGAATTCTCTTGAAGAGGAAAGAAATTCTATTGTCAAATTCATTGAAGATATAGAAAAAGATAAACGACAAACATTTTTGGATGCATTTGATAAAGTCGACAAAGAAATTCGTTTGATTTTCAATAAAATGACTGAAGGTAATGCTTGGTTAGAATTGCAAAATGAAGATGATATATTTAATTCTGGAATTTCATATCTAATTCAATTCCCTAACAAACCAAAAAGAGAATCAACATCAATTAGTGGTGGTGAGAAAACATTAGCAGCTATTGTGTTTGTACTTGCATTACAAAAACTAAAACCTTCCCCATTTTATCTATTTGATGAAGTAGATGCACATCTTGATGCTCCAAACTCTGAAAGACTAGCAAAAATTTTAGAAGAAAGATCCAAACAAAGTCAATTCATTATGGTTTCTCTCAAAGACTCTGTAATACAGAAAGCCAAATTGATCTATGGCGTTTTCCCGAAGAACGGTGTTTCAAATGTTGTTACTTACAAGGACAAACGAATGCCATCAGTACACACTTCCTAGTCTAGTTTTATGTGACAAGCAGAATAATGTCCGTCCATGATTTTTACTAGATCTGGCTCTTCAATGCATTTTTCAATTACGTAAGGACATCTTGCCCTAAATTTACATCCTTGGGAAATACTCTCTTCTGTTGCATCTTTGATTCGAATTTTCTTTTCTTTTTTCAGATTGTCCGGATCTGGTTCTGAAATTGCGTCAATTAATGCTTGAGTGTAAGGATGCTTGGGTTTTAACAAAACTTGATTTATTGGTCCCAACTCTACAATTTTTCCGCTATACAAAACCCCTATTCTTTGACCAAAATATCTGGCAGTAGCCAAATCATGAGTGATGTAGATGAATGAAATATTGTATTTTTTCTGTAAATCGTGCATTAATTCAAGCATTTCAGCTCTAATTGACACATCTAACATCGAGACTGGTTCATCTGCGATGATGATCTTTGGCTTTAATGCTAATGCCCGTGCCAGGACTATTCTTTGCCTTTGTCCTCCAGATAACATATGTGGATATTTTTTTATTATTTCATCAGCAGGTTCTAGTTTTACTTCTTGTAAAACCTCTATTGCCCTCTTTAATCTGTCTTGTTTATTGCCTACATTGTGTATTTCAAGTGGCTCTGATATAATGTCTCCAATTTTCATTCTAGGATTAATCGAATCGTATGGATCTTGATGTATCATTTGACAATTCATTCTAATTTTTTCTAAATTCTTTTTTTCATTGTCAATCTCATGTCCTTCAAAAAATATTTTTCCTGAATCAGGCTGAATTGATCTAAGAATTAATTTTGCGATGGTCGACTTTCCTGAACCTGATTCTCCAGCTAGTACTAACACTTCTCCAATTTCAAGTGAAAACGAAATATCATCTGTAGCTCTAACTGTTGATGTTTTTCCACCAAACATTCCTTTTTTAGTAAAATATTTTATCAAATGTTCTACTCTTAGAATTTCAGTCATTGATTATTGTTGAATCAAGAAGTATATCAAGAAATATGATTTATACGTAAAATCTGGGATAACGCATTTATGTTAAAAAATAACGGAATTAATACTTGAGCAATACTTTAGAAAGAAATCTAGATTATAAAAAATATGTAATAGATGATAGGTTGCGATATTTTAAACCTCACGCAAGTAAAATTGAAAAAACATTTGCTGAAGAGATATCTTTTAGCTTGAAAAGACGATGTAAATTCATACATCCTAAATTCTTTTATGATAAAAAAGGCTCAGATCTGTTTGAAAAAATCTGCATGTTACCTGAATACTATCCTACTAGGACAGAAATTGAGATTTTAAAGCAACTCCAAGATGAATTGCCTGCATATCTTGACAAAACCTTCCGAGTTGTTGAATTAGGTAGCGGTGCATCTGTAAAGACTCGAATAATTCTAGATATTTTTACAAAGTTATGTGACTATGTTGAATATTTCCCTATTGATATATCTGAAATTCTTGCAGAAAGTTCTGAGAATCTGTTAAAGGATTATGATCACTTGCATATCACTGGAATCATGGATACCTATGAGGGTGGTTTGGAATTTCTAAAAAAATATGATGATAAAAAAAATTTAATTCTATTTTTGGGTTCTAGTTTTGGAAATTTCTCTCCAATGGATGGGCATAAATTTTTACAAAAAATAAATTCTACAATGAAGACCGGTGATCTCTTTCTTATTGGGCTTGATTTAGTCAAGGATAAACAGATTTTAGAATCTGCGTATGATGATTCACAAGGTGTCACTGCAGATTTTAATTTGAATATTCTTTCTAGAATCAATAATGAACTTGATGCAGATTTTAATTTGGACAATTTCTCACATCATTCACTTTATAATGAAAGTGATCAAAGAATTGAGATGTATTTGAAATCACTAGTTAATCAATCCGTAGTGATCTCCAAATCAAATCTTCTGTTGAATTTAGAAAAAGATGAATTAATTCACACTGAATATTCTCATAAATATCGATTATCTCAAATCCATAAACTTCTTGATGATGTAGGATTTGAAATTAAACATACATGGTTAGATGATAAGAATCACTTTTCACTAACGTTAGTATCAAAAACTTAACATATGAATCATGATCCTGTCGTTTTAGAATCTAAGATTAGAAAAGCAATCATTCTTTAATTCTAGATAGTGGCCTGGAATGTTGATACCTTTGGGAGATATTTGTAAATTGTTCCTATTTTCTGTGATGTCCTTTTTTGAACTTATCGTAATACGCTGTAAATTTTTTCATCATAATTTCTGACAGTCAGTTCATCGTAGAAAACAGCCCTAGTTTTGTTTTAAACTCTTGAATTCTATTTCTTATTGAAACTGTACTGGTTCCTGCAGCTTTTGCTACTGCCGTTTGAGATATTGATTCCTCTGTTATGACACATGCAGCATAAATTGCAGTTGCTGCAATAGTTTCTGGATTTTTACCAGCTACGATTCCTGCATCTTGAGCTACATCTAAAATCTGTACTGCTTTTCGTATTGTTTTTTCCTTTATTCCAATCTTGCTTGCTATCTTGGTGATGGACTTTATTGGATCTGCTATGGATACCACAAAGCCCAATTCCCTAAACAGTATACGATATGACCTTGCAATCTCTTTTCTATGTACTGCAAACTTTTCTGCAATTTCTGTAAGGGTTCTACTGTGTTCCAAATCCCTGCATGATGCATAGAGGCATGCTGCGGCAATTGATTTTACAGTTCTTCCACGAATAAGACCCTTCTCAGAGGCTTTTCTGTAAAAAAGAGACGCCCTTTCAATCACCGTATCTGAAAGCGCTAATTTTGATTGTGCTTTGTCCAGTTCCTGAAGTGCAAGTAATAGGCTTCTGTCTGCTGAGCCTCTTGTCTGTGATCTGTTATCCCATTTTCGCAATCTTCCAAATGTTTGAGAGGTCTTTACTGAAAGTGACTTTCCAACAGAATCCTTGTTTTGTGCTCCAATTATAGTAAAAAGACCCTTGTCATGTCTTTTCAGTGTCATGCCAGGCCCTGTTCTTGTATTGTCGGTAATGCCTGAAAAATTTCTGCGTTCCATTCCTCTATCTTCAGTGTTTTCTGAAATAACACAACCACATCTAGAACAAGTGATTTCACCTGTTACATCATCAGTCACAAATTTTGATGCATTGCAATTATGGCAGATTAATTTTATTTCTCCAATGTTTTGTAAAATTGTCAAAAATTTTCTTACGCCTTGACAAGTGCATCTTGAATCATGCAATCCAAATGAATTTCTTTATCTGTATGGATATTGCATTTGTGGCAAATAAACTCAATTGGTTTTTTACATTCAGGGCAATTTTGATATACGTCCATTTTATAACCGCATTTTCTACAAGAGTTATTTCTCATGATACTTGTCATACGTTCTTTGTATTAAAGGCGCGTAAAATTAGTATGTCCTAAGCACTATTCTCATTATTTAGAATTAGAATGAATTTCAAATCACTTATGATTAGATAACATGGACTTGTGCATCAAGTAAATTATCACATATTTTACATTCTCGATTTATTTGATTAATATTTGTTACCTTTGGAGTATTACAAACTTTACAGTTACTCGGCATTATTTTTTTCTTAATATTTTTGATATATTGTTTTCTAGATGAATTTTTTCATGTTCACGTACTTTATCAAAAGTGTATGAAATTCCCTTCCAAACAAAATCACAGTACTTACAACTATTTCATTTTATTTTTTTGTTTGATTTTTAACATGAGTTTTTTCATGAACAAGCACCTTTCCAAAAGTATCTGAGTTGCCTTCCCAATTAAAACTACAATCTCTGCAATGATATTTCATTTCGTTGAATCCTCCTGTTTCTTTTCAGATTCTTTGAATGCATTTACATCATCTTCTACTTTGGTTTTACAAGCACCAAATTTCAATTTTTTAATTATTTTTTCGAACATGATTCTAATGGACTTAACACGGATATATACTGGCGTAATTTTACAATTTACGCCTAAATTTCTATATATTTTTTATTTAACTATAAATTTGAATACGCTAGTATATATTGATCATAATTTTCTATATAGTATGCAAAATAAAGAAACAAACCCAACAGTAGTCGCCAACGACGACAAAAAAGAAGAACCTAAAAAAGAAGAAACAGCTAAAACAGAAAAATAAACTAGCGCCCTCTTTTTACAGGGATTAAATGTAATCTTACTAAATACAATTTTAAAATAAGAAATAATCTTTTTCCAGTTTTAAGAACTATTGTTTATGGAAATTGTTCTGTATTTTTGTTATAGGTGGATTTCTTTTTATTTTATTTAATTAAAAATAATTTTATGAACTTGCCAAGTTTCCATAACAAATTTAAGAAATTCTGTTTGATGTAAAATAATAACAATAGTATTTTTGTTTATTTTTATGTATGTGTAAAGAAACATGTCTATTTACTGATTATGTATCTTTTATATGATGAATGTGTAAACAATACATGGCTTTTAGAAACTGTATTCATTGCAATAGAGAATATGAAAGTTTGTATGATAATTCTACATGTTCATCACAATGCGCCAGAGAAATTGGAAAATAATTTACAAATGTTTGGTTAAAATTTTGCAATGGTCTATACCGTATTGATCATAGTCAAGTTGATTCACTAAAAGAATGTGCATTGTAATCATGATATTCAAATGTTGTGATGATCTATTTTGTAAAATTGTAAACGAGATGGTTCTTATATGCAAGAGGCTAATAAAACATGATTATATTTTTGGTGTTACGAATTATTAATGCAGATACTGTCTGTGGACGTTGTGGAAATAAAATGATGACTGATAATGTAACAGGGGAACGGTTTTGTGGAAAATGTGGTTGCGTTCTTTCTGATATATCACAAGACTCTGGACCGGAATGGAGATCCTTTTCCAAAGAAGGAGGTAGAGACCCTGCAAGAACTGGTGCTCCAACATCCCTTGCAATACACGACAAGGGCCTTGCCACAATCATCAACCCCATAAATCGTGACTCTACTGGAAGACCACTCACATCTGTTATGAAAAATACCATTGAAAGGTTGAGAACGTGGGATAGTAGAAGCAAGGTTAATGCATCTGCAGATAAAAATCTCAGACAGGCATTTGGTGAATTATCCAGATTAAAAGACAAACTAGTAATTTCAGATGCCGTAATTCAGAAAGCAGCATACCTTTACAGAAAGGCACTAGAGAAAGGCCTAGTCAAGGGGCGGAGTATTTCTCCTTTAATTGCATCAGCACTTTATGCTGCGTGTAGAGATGCTGAAACGCCAAGAACACTAAAAGATGTTGCAGATGCAGGCAACCTCAAGAAAAAGGATATTGCCAAATGTTACAGGTTACTCCATCAGGAACTTGGACTAAAGATGCCAGTTGTCAATCCAATTCAATGTATTGCAAGAATTGCCAGCAAACTTGGAATAACAGAAAAGACAAAGCGTTATGCAGTAAGAGTCCTTCAAGTGTCACAAGAACGCAAAGAATCTGCAGGTAAGGATCCGATGAGTCTGGCAGCAGCTGCACTATACCTGTCATGTGTAAAAAACTCCGAAGACATGACTCAACGAGATATTGCAGAGGCTGCAAATGTAACTGAGGTAACCATTAGAAATAGATACAAAGGTTTAAGATTAGATCAAAACATAGACTGTACTTTAAAAAATAAAAAGATATAGCAACTTAGATTTTTTGCAGAAATTGTGATTTTCTTAAATTTGCATTCAAATCAAAAAGATGACTAAATCTCGGATTCTCAAAAAGTATTGTTTGGTCAGTTGTATCGAGTTTCTTTGATTCCCAACAGGATTGTTTCCCTGTCAAAGTTTTCAGGAAATAATTTTAGAATTTGTTTTGCTTTCATTTCAATATTATATGAGTATTATACAGTAATAAACCACATCAAATTAACATGTAAATTTGGGTATGCATTCACTATAATTTGATTTTTTAACATCATTTCCTTTGAACCTCGTATACTGGGTATGAATGCTTGAGTCCAATTGAGAATCCTTTTATTTCCTTGAATTTGTAATCATCAAATTTTTTTACCATGCGATAAAGGTCCCCACCTATCACGGAACTATTTTTTGTGGCAGCATAGTTTATCTTTGAACACATGTTTACAGGCGCTCCAATCATATCTAAGGATTCAGAAGTATTTGACTTCATCAAAACTACTGATCCGTAATCAGCACTGATTCTATAATCAACAGGCGGTAATCCTTCTTTGACCATTCTTTTGCATATTTTATCATGGTATTCAATCATTGCAAGACTGCACTCTAGACATGACATGAATCCATATTTTCTATTTGATCTTGATGACTCTGGAAAATAGTATATCAGGCAATCTCCAACATTTTTTATCACAAAACCACCAAACCTGGCCAGAATCTTTGCCATGGAGTTTAGAAATATTTGGTAGTATCTTGGGATCCTTTCATTTCCAATAGTGGCTGCAATCTTTGTAGAGTCTACCATGTCAATTAGTCCAACACAATAACTTTTGGTGTGTCCAGAAAATGCAACTAGATAATCTGAGAGATTCATGGTTTGATTAGAATTATCAATACTGTCATCTGACACTAAAAAATCGTCCTCAAATGCAATATCTTTTTTCATGCTCATAAGGAAAAACCCCATGTGAGAGCAATCACTGAAACCGCGCTGGAAAGATAAAATGAATAGTATGTTCGCCTGTATCTTGGCCTCATCTATGCAATCACTACTTTTTTAATTTTAGTCTCGCACAAGCCTTTCAAGCAATCATGACAAAGATATTCGCCAGATACATTCTTGCAACCGCAATCACATGTACACGTATAATCATTCATTAATTGAGCCCAGAGAGACTCGAGTTTGTATGGCTCTGAATTGAACTGGATTCCAAAAAATCATTCTAACTTAGTTAGAACAGTCTGATCATATAAATGTGCGTAAGTCCTAGCTGTATTAATTTTCACATCTCCCTCTTATTATTGATGTACAAAACAACAAAAATTCCTTTGACATTATAAAATACGATCAAAATTTCTATCTATGGTTTTGGAATCTCTCAGAATATTTTACCGAACTGATACCGAATTAATAATTGTTGTCTCCGAATTGAGTCAGTTTCACATCTTTGATCCTTAAACTCAGAATTTCTCCCGGACGAGTACCAGCTTCGGATTGGACCAAGAATAACACCCTATCTCGTGGATGGAGTGTTGATTTTAGAATTTTTTGAATATCCTCATCAGTTAGGAGGTCTTCTCGAACTAGATTGTTTTTTACACGCTTTAGTTTTATCTTGTCAGTTTCAGGAGGATTTCCCACATCAGAAAAGTTTCTGTTTCCCAGTTTGCACCATCTGAAAAATATTTTCAGAATCTTCTTGTGATCCCACGTGGTATGTGTCTCTTTTCCGTCAATGGAGTATTTTTTCATCACATCATATACTAGTTGGTCAATGCATCTTTTACAACAAGGTTCCAATCTTTTTTTAGAATTCTCGACAAGCTAAGTAATATTTCCAGATGTTTGTTTCTTGTTGCCAATGCAAGCGTGTCACGAGTCATTGCCATATCATATTTTAGGATTAAGTCATAGTTGGTTTTAGATAGATTTCTCTTGCATTGTTTCAGAGTATTTTGAATCTTGATTTCATATGGATGGATTTCATGCAGGGTTGTTTGACTCATTACCAGTATATTGTGAATGGAGGGTATAAAGGGGAAAAGTCAACGCCGGAAAAGGGATTCGAACCCCTGCACGCTTGCGCGTAGCCGTTTTCGAGACGGCCGCCGTACCACTTGGCTATCCCGGCAGATATCGTGAAATTTTCTCCATATTAAAGTAAATCAATACAAAACTAAGACACATCATCAATATCAAACAATTCATTCTTGAATTTCATTTTGATTTGCTCTTTGGTGTCTTCCCACTCTTTGGAGGTAACATTATCTGTAAAAATTGAACGAAATCCGTTAAATGACTCTCTGTAAAATTAAAAGAATTTCTTTTATTTCAAGATCATTTAGAGGAAAGTATGAAATGATCTTAGACACAGTATCATCAGAATCAAATTTAATTTCAAAAATTTTATCCTGTAAATGTGAAGGTAATGATAGTTTTGCTACCATAACATTTTACAAATAAAAGACGTATTAAATCGATTTTAAAATAACCAAAGTTATAGAAATGAAAAAAATCAAAAATAACGATCATGCCTAAAGCATAAACACAAAATAGAACAAAATTTCAAGAAATATCCATGGGTTTAAACCTAAAAGATTTAGTAATAAGAGAGAAAACAAATCTGGAGGCATTTTCAACAAAGGTAATCGCAATTGACGCATACAATGCAATCTACCAATTTCTAGCAAGCATTAGAGGCCCAGACGGACTGCAATTATCTGATTCTGAGGGAAGAATCACAAGTCATCTAAGTGGACTACTTTACAGAAATGTTAACTTTCTCTCATTGGGAATTAAACCAGTTTACGTGTTTGATGGAAAACCACCATCGCTAAAAACAGCTGAAATTGAGCGTAGAAAACAGATCAAAAAAGATGCAACTGTAAAATATGAAAAAGCAGTAGCTTCAGGAAATTTGGAAGATGCAAGAAAATATGCTCAGCAAACAACAAGTATGAAAGACGGAATGGTAAAAGAATCAAAACAAATTCTAACATATTTTGGAATTCCATATATTGATGCGCCATCAGAAGGTGAGGCGACAGCTGCACATCTCACAAATACAGGACAAGCTTATGCTTCTGCAAGTCAAGATTTTGATTCCATATTATGTGGGGCCAAAAGATTGATAAGGAATTTTACAAATAGTGGAAGAAGAAAAATACCTAACAGAAACACCTATGTCGACATAGTACCAGAAATAATTGAAACACAAAAAACACTAGAAGCGTTAGGATTGACAAGGGAGCAATTAATTGACGTAGGCATTTTGATTGGAACCGATTTTAATCCAAACGGTTTTGACAGAATTGGCCCAAAAACAGCATTGAAAATGATAAAACAGCATTCAAGATTGGAAGACATTCCACAAATTCAAGAACAACTTCAAGAAATTGATTTTCAGCAAATTCGGAAAATTTTTCACAATCCAGAAGTTGCAGATGTAGACGAGATTGTTTTCAAAGAAGTAGATTATGAAGGAATAACAAACTACTTGGTAAAAGAAAGAAGTTTCTCAGAAGACAGGATTCAATCGACATTAAACAGATTGAAAAAGGCATTGGAAAAAAAGAGTCAGAATCTAGACCAGTGGTTTTAGAACAAGGATTTATCAAAAAGATAAAAAAAGACAGAAGGATTATTTTTACAGTAATTGTTCCTCCAAGGCATTTTTGTATAACCTTAAAATACAAAATCAGATTACGATTCGCACATATCTAAAGTAAGATAGTTCGTGAATTTTTTAATTTAATTACTAGTCTTGGGTAATCAAAAAAATGTCTCAGACTGAAGCTAGAAAAACACTCAAAGATGCCCCAGTCATGTGGAGAAGAATTAATTCAATTGGAATCATTTTAGATTGCAATTCAACATATGCTACAAACTTGGGATATGCCAAATCAGAGATTCTAGGCAAATCAATTTTTGAGCACATATCCAAAGACTCTTGGGAAGCAATGAATGAGTCCCTGAAATCATGGTTTGAGACTGGAAAAGTTATGGATAGAAAAATCACATTCAAAAGACAAGATGGAAGCGCCTTTCCAGGATTGCTACAGGCAACAAGCATTTATGATGAAAGCAATAATTTGCTTGGCAGTAATACAGTAATCTTTGATCTAACTCAAATGAGTGACGAAAAGATAAAAGAATATGAAGGATTTTTCAGAGAAGCAAAAAACAGACTAGACGAAATTAAAGAAAAAGAATATGAAGGATTAGATGAAAATTCAAAATCAGAGTATGATGGGCTCAAAAAAATGTTTGATATGTTATTACAAATTAACATATCAGAATTAAAATAGATTATCTAAAAGTCTCTTTAATGGATTTTTGAATATCGTTAACTGTACTTTGCACTTCAGTAACAGCAGCCCCATCTTCTAGAGTACTTATATCACCAATTTTTTCATTATTTGCAATTCCTTTTAGCAGTCTTCGCATAATTTTTCCGCTACGCGTTTTAGGAAGTTTTGAAACAAAATAGATTTGTTTTGGTGTGGCAATGGCACCAATATCATTTCTTATTTTTTCAGAAATTTCTTTTTCCAGTATTTTAGAATCAGAAAGTCCTTGTTTCAAAACAACAAATGCAATAATTACTTCGCCTTTAACATCGTCAGCAATTCCACATACTGCGGATTCTGCGACATCGGGATGAGAAACAATGCAGCTTTCAAGTTCTGCAGTGCCTATCCTGTGCCCTGCAACTTTCAATATATCATCTGCACGTCCAAGTAACCAAAAATAACCATCATCGTCTTTTAGAGCATAGTCTCCAGGATAGTAACAATTTTCGTATTTTGACCAGTAGACATTTTTGTATTTTTCATCATCATTCCATAGTGTCAGGAGCATTCCAGGCCACGGATTTTTTATTACAAGATATCCTTTGGTGTTAGCGGATACGTCTTCTCCATTTTCATCAACTACAGAAATGCATACCCCAGGGATTGGACGTGTTCCAGAACCGGGCTTCAAGGGTATTGTCTCCAATCCAGGTAATGGAGAGATCAACATTCCACCAGTTTCAGTCTGCCACCAAGTGTCAATGATGGGGCATTTTTCCTTTCCAATAGTTTTAAAATACCATTTCCACACTTCTGGATTGATTGGTTCACCTACTGTTCCAAGTAATCTTAACGAAGAAAGATCAAACGAATTTGGAATATCGTCTCCAAATTTCATAAACATCCTCAGTGTAGTGGGGGTTGTGTAAAAAATTGTAACATGGTATTTTTGCAAGATACTCCACATTCTAGATGCATCAGGAAAATCAGGAGCGCCCTCATACATTACTTGAGTTGCACCATGTAAGAGTGGAGCATAGACAACATAGCTATGACCTGTCACCCAACCTATATCGGCAGTACAAAAAAAGATATCAGAATCTTTAATGTCAAATGCCCATTTGAAAGTGGAATGCAAATGTGTCAGATAGCCGCCAGTTCCATGTAAAACTCCTTTTGGTTTACCAGTAGTTCCAGAAGTATACAGGATGTAAAGAGGATGATCACTAGATAATTTTTCAGCAGGACATGAATCAGAAACATTATTCATCAATTCATTCCATAATTTATCTTTAGATGTCATTGTAATTTTATTTTTAGTTCTTTCAAGTACTACCACATGCTCAACAAAGTCAATATCCTTTATTGCATCATCAACCACATCTTTTAGTTTAACGATTTTTCCTCGTCGATAACCACCATCTGCAGTAATAACAATCTTGGATTTTGAATCAGACACCCTATCTTTAATTGAAGTTGCACTAAATCCAGAAAAAACTACAGTGTGTATTGCACCAATTCTTGCACAAGCCAGCATTGCAATTGGCAATTCAGGGACCATTGGAAGGTAAATTGTAACTCGATCACCTTTTTGAATGCCAAGGGATTTGAGAACATTTGAAAATTTTTGAACTTGGATAAACATCTCATCATATGTGACATTACGAAAGTCCCCGTTTTCACCCTCCCATAGAATAGATGATTTTTTAGATTTTGTAGCCTGATGTATATCCAGGGCATTATACGAGGCGTTAATTGTGCCTCCAACGAACCATTTAGCAAAAGGAGGCCTCCAATCAAGGGTTTGTTTCCAGGGAGAAAACCACGACAAATTCTTTGCCTGATTATCCCAAAAAGATACAAAATCAGAATCGGCATTTTTTCTTAAATTATCATCATTATTTCCTAACCCAATTCGGTATGTCTCTGTCATCAAAAAGTGTATGAATTTAGTGCTTTCTAAGTGTTAAAAAAATAAGTTAAAAAAATTATTGTGCTTCCATTTTAGCAAGCCAATCGTTATCGTTGTTATCTTTTGAAGTTTCTGTTGTCACCTGTTGGGGCGGTTCTGGAAATGCGTATGTAATTTCAGATTCAGTAGGAGGTTCGGGTATTGAATGAACACCTGCTTCAATTGGTTCTGAATGTGGGGTTACTGATTCGGTTGGTGCTTCTGGAAGAATTGTCTGAACTATTTCCTGTGGTTCAGTATCCAGATATGAAACGGCAGATTCTTGGATATTTGGGGTCGGAGGATGAGTTATCTCTTGCACTTCCAATTCAAGATCAGTAATTCTACTCTTTACATTCTCGATTTCAGCTATTTCGTGAGTCACATGTTCAATTACTTCTGTTGTGCATGCTTTCACGGTCTCAAATGTTGCATCAGAGATTTCATTACTCTTGAATTGTACTTTTGCATCAAAGGATAACATTTTTGCAGACTTCATTTGTTCATCTAACTCTGTCAATCTTGCCTCAAGTTTGGCTTTGATTTCTTTTTCTGTTTCATCTAATGATGTGAGTTTTGATTGATATTTTTGATGAATGATTTCTGCATCCACCTTCATGTCATCATTTTCAGAAACAATATCAATCAAAGCTTTCAGACGACGAATAGTTAGTTGTTTTTCACGAAAGAGTCTTTGAGAATCTAGTCTCCATTTTGGAATGAAAATAACAACATTGCCTTGCACTACAAGTTGCTCATATTGGATTTGCTGCAATCCTTGAGAACCGCAGTCAATGCCAACGGATTGTATACTTCCGTCAATGTCAGTTATAGTTCCTACGACTTTGCCCATGAATGTTCCGTACATGTCTTTGACGTTTTTACCGATTATTTCGATATCGTCTTGAGTCATGTCTGATAGTTTAGAGATTTGTATAACCAACAAAGTGTAAGTAATGTTTTTGGTTTTGGTAAGATTAAATTCACTAACTTTATTCGTGATGTTCTCAGTAATT
>JAOTSS010000033.1 GCA_029864805.1 Candidatus Nitrosopumilus sp.
AACATACAACAAAAGGTCTCTGAGAACACAAAGACAAAACTCGGAGTGATATCACTGGCAGCCTTGCCAGTAGTTGCAGCAATGTATTCCTCAGGAAGCATGGCTCTAGAGCAAGTACCGCAGATACTGACAAGCGGGGTATTTCCAATCGGATTTACCGTCTTCTCTTGGGCAATAGCAGCCAAGATGGCATTGAAATTGAGAAAGTAGGACAGTATTTCCTTTTTCTCGATTATTTTTCTATCTTTTCACAATTATTATTTTCACATGAGATTAATCAAAGTAGGACTCCTCTAGTTTATGACATTCGGGAATTATTCAGAAAACAGGTTTCCTTATCGGTGTCACCATCAAGAACTTGTTAGGGAACTCTTTCAGGCACATTAATTTTCGTCGCTCTGTCCTAACCCAACACATGTTGTGCTGTAGATGTAGTTAAGGTGGATTTTAATCGAAGAATCATGAAGGCATATCATTGTTTGATAAATGAGAATGGTGAGGTTCATCAAGAAATTGGACTTTCATACAACAAGTTATTACTTATTTGTGGACATTGTTCATCAATTGATTTCATGTAATGTGTTTCTCATAATTACTGCAAACTGAATCTATTTTTCTTACCATGTACTTTTTACAGGCTTCCTTTTACCTCTGTTTATTGAGATTTATGCGTTCCAAGTGTACAAAAGATACAAAGATCATAATACACATTTGATATTATTTTGGCACAACCACATTTACATGGACATTTTTGTAGTTGTAACATCATTATCTAACTATAAGTTATTATTTTGTGTTTTAATCTCAAGTTTATTGCTAACAAATTTTTTTGTTTCAATTATCAGAAAAGTTATTACAGATACTCCCACTATCTTCAACCAAGATTCGATTCCAATTGGTTTACTCTGGAAAATTTCATTCATAATAGGAGTATATGTAAAAGCAATTTGTAACAAAATCATAACTATGACCCCGAGAAAAATTAACTTGTTTGAAAAAAATCCCATTCTAAAAATAGATTTAGTCAAAGATCTACAGTTGAACAGATAAAATATCTCGATCATAACAATTGTATTTACTGCAATCGTCCTTGACTCCTCAATGGTACTGCCTTCCTCTGTTGACCATTCAAACAAGCCATAAACAGAAATTAGAATACACGTACTAACAATAATTATCTGTATTGCCAGATCTTTTGTGAGAATTGGAGAGTTGGGTCGTCTTGGAGGGCGTTTCATCACATCTGGTTCTTTTGGCTCAAAAATGAGCATAGTTCCCAATGCTAGAACCGTAGTCATATTAATCCATAAAATCTGGACTGGTAGAATTGGCATGAGCAGGCCTAAAAAGATAGATGTCAATATGACCAAACCCTCTCCAAAACTTGTAGGAAGTGTCCATGTTATGAATTTGATCAAAGTATCGAGAATTCGTCTTCCTTCTTCTACGGCTGCCTTGATTGATGCAAAGTTGTCATCAGTTAAAATCACATCAGATGCTTCTTTTGCAACCTCCGTACCTGTAATGCCCATTGCAATTCCTACATCAGCTTGTTTTAGAGCAGGTGCATCGTTTACTCCGTCCCCAGTCATGGCAACAATGTTGCCCTTGGATTGAAGTGCCTTTACTATGGAAAATTTTCGTTCGGGTAAAATCCTTGCAAACACATCTGTCTTATCGACAATTTCAATCAAGTCATTCCCCGAGTATTGCTCTAATTCCTTTCCCGTAATTGCCGTTAGATTACGCCGATTTTCTTGAGATGGTTGATTCAGGCCAATCTGCCTACCTATACTGATTGCTGTTTTTAGATTATCACCAGTTATCATTTTGACACGTATTCCGGCATTTTGACATTCTCTTATGGCCTCAATTACCTCTGGTCGAGGAGGATCCAGCATGGCTTGAAAGCCCAGAAAAATTAGCCCGTTATCCACATCTGAAATTTTAATTTTGTTATTTCCATATGCCATTTTCTTTTTGGCAAAAGCCAATACTCGCAGGCCTTTTGATGCCATACTATCTGCAATTTCATTTAGTTTTGAAACATTAATCTCTGTAAAGTTTTCATGTCCTGCATGATCATTTATTTCATACGAGGACATTGCAAGAATTTTTTCAACAGAACCTTTCACATAGACTATTTTATCTCCCGCATTATCATGCAATGTGGCCATAAACTGAAGATGGGAATCAAATGGAATCTCGTCAATTCTATAAAATGATTCTGTCAGAGTTTGTTTGAGGTTTACTTTGTGAGCTGCTGTGATTAATGCAACTTCGGTAGGATCCCCCTTTGCCTCCCAATGATTTTCTTTTTGAATTAAATCAGAATCATTGCATAGCAGGCCTGCAATAAGACACTCTTTGAGTGTTTGATATTCGTTAAGATTGATGCTGTTCTGATCATGTTTAATTTCACCTGTTGGTTGAAATCCAGTTCCAGATACCTCAAAGAGTTTTCCACCTGCATAGATTTCGCTTACAGTCATCTGATTCTCAGTGATAGTTCCTGTCTTGTCTGAGCATATTATTGTGGTACTGCCAAGAGTTTCCACTGCAGGAAGTTTTCTTATTATTGCATTTCTTTTTGCCATGTATCCTACACCGATAGCAAGGGTTATGGTTATGGCAGCTGGTAAACCCTCTGGAATTACTGCAACTGAAAGGGCGACTATTTCCATGAATAATTCAGTTGTAGTTCTTTGCGTGAACAAAATTCCAAAAATGAATGTAAGAAGGGATAAACCAAGAATTACAAAAAGAAGTTTCTTGCTAAAATAAGAAATTCTTTTAGTTAAGGGGGTCTCAAGTTCCTCTGCCTTGAACATAGTTTGTGATATTTTACCGGTTTCAGTACCGTCTCCAGTTAAGACAACTATGCCAATTCCATAACCATTTGTGACCAAAGTTCCACCATATGCCATGTTTTTACGTTCTGCAAGGTCCGTGTTTGATGGAAGAACTTCGGTCCGTTTTTTGACAGAGATTGATTCGCCAGTTAAGATTGATTCATCAATTTTCAAATCTTTTGTATGGTGTAGACGCATGTCAGCTGGAATTTTATCTCCAGAACGAAGTTGTACTACATCACCTGGAACAATTTCTTTTGAAAAGATTCTGATTTTTTTACCGTTTCTAACAACAACATTTTCGCTTTTTACAATCTGTGCAAGAGCCTGTATTGCCTTTCCTGCTTTGTGCTCTTGAATAAAACCTATAACTGCATTGGCTACAACTACACCGAAGATTACGCCAGTATCAATTAATTCCTGCAGCATTGCAGTTATGGAACCAGCTATTATGAGAATCAAGACCAGCGGTTGCTTGAATTGCAAAAGAAATGAAATTGCTGGACTTTGTTCTTTTTTTACAGATAATGTGTTTTCTCCAAACTTTTGCAAGCGATTATTTGCCTCACTCAAGTCCAAACCTTGTTTTGGATCAGTCTGAAGTATCTCTGCAACTTTTTGGGTAGATAAAGAATGCCATGATGTTTTTGATATTTCTTGCAATTTGATACTCTGATGATTTTGGTGTAATTAGATTATTAAAAGAAAGTTAACTCTGATGTTGAAGAATAACAATATATGCCAATTTACACGGATACAGTGGATTGAAAGACTCAAAGAACACAAATAATCCGTTATCTGTTTACACCAATTTTGCAATAAAGTCATTTGACTTTCAATCAAGGTATGGTCTAATTCTTTTTAATTCATGGTTACGAGCAATTGAATCTGCTAATAACTTACAAGAATCTACAGGTAAAAAGATTCAAGATACTATCAGATCTACTTTTGATGCTGAACTACGTAGCAATTTAGAACAAAAAGAATTTTCAAAATCACTATCTGCACTTGTAGGTTCATTTACAGAATTTGCATCAGTTGGCCATCATGATAAATTATACAGGCATCTTGAAACCACGTTCAGTAATTATGATAACATGATAGAACCCATCAGAGATACAATTAATCGAACGCCTTCTGAAATAATTCCAATGAGTGGGACATTTGAGATCCATCATTACAAAACGGATTCACCGCAAAAATTTAAAACACCTATTCTTATTGTAGGCTCTTTGATTAACAGACATTATATTTTGGATCTACTTCCAGAGACAAGCATAATTAGATACTTTCAACAACTTGGATTTGATGTTTATGCTACGGACTGGAGGATGCCAACCATCAAGGATGAAGACATGCCGCTTGCAAGTTATGCCCATGACTATCTAGAAAATGCGGTTGACAAGGTGGAAGAAGTCACAGGCTCTAGAAATGTTACCCTGTTTGGATATTGCTGGGGCGGAATACTGTCTTTGATTTATTCTGCAATGCACCCTAAAGATGTAAAAAACTTGATCTTGCATGCGACTCCAGCAGATTTCGGAAAACCGCCAACCGTGCTAGAATCCTGGATTAAAGATCTGGATGTAAAGAAATTCGTAAATACCTTTGGAAATGTGTCATCATCTTTTCTAAACATTGCATTCATACTTCGCAATCCGTTGGAGGCAGCTTTAAAGTATCAATTTTACTTTAGCCAGCCTAGAAGTGTAAAAGAAATTACGCAGTTTTTTGCAGTAGAATCCTGGCTTTATGACAGTGTTCCAATAATTGGGAAAACTTTTGAGCAGATAATAGATGACATCTATAAAAAAAATCTACTTATCCAAAACAAGATGATGCTAGGCGATACTCTTGTTGATCTGAAAAATATCACAATGCCTGTATTGAACATAGTGGGAACAAAGGATGATCTTGTTTCAGCAGAATCAAGCAGAACAATTACAGATGTGATTTCTAGCAAAGACAAACAAACTATAGGATTTCCAACAGGTCATGTGGGATTATGTATTAGCAAAACTGCACACAAAAAACTATGGCCTGAGGTTGGCAAGTGGCTCAAAGAGCATTCAACTTGAAAAACGTGCTTTAAAAATCCAGGCAATCTATTTTACAACCAATACGGTCATGGAATGCGTTTGAGATATCAGATCGCTGTGAAAAAGAGCATGTTACTGATGGAAAGCATCTTGTGGTATAGGCTGCTACATTGTATATTATATGCATAATGAATGGTGAAAAAATCAAACAAAAATTCTATTTTTGTCATAGCAGGAATAATTGCACTCGAAACAGGTTTACTTTTTGTATACTTGATGTTCTATACCACACTAACAGAAGAAACAGAATTAGTCAAAATAATGGCAGTTACAGATAACGGATGTGTTGCTGAAACCATGGATGGTTATGTAGGAAATATGGGTTATTGTAATGCCAAACCCGACTCGTATGTTAATGCTCTAGTTGATCAAAAGACAAAAGAGCGTGCAGCCTTGATGAATCAACAAATTAATTTTTAATTATTTTTTATTTTATTTCCATCTATCCTTAGTGTCTTTTTTTATATTTGGCCCTATTGTTTATTGCACTTTTGAAATCTCTGTTTGAAAATCCCGAATAGTCATATCTATCAAGATATTTCTTAAATCATTATTTGTCAATAGAGTAAAAAGTTAAAACAATAAATGTGTGATGTCAAGAATAACTGCACATCAAATATCTAGAAAAGAATGAACTAGAAATAAGAAGATCTACATACAAGAGGATTCCCGTAACAAAATAAATTATTTCAAAGAAAAAGAAGTTTGACATTACACATACACATTAGTGTGAAAAATAAATATCATTATGAGTGATGTTTTGACTGAACCTGAATGGCATGAAGATGTAAAGACTAGTTCAAAAATTACGCTAGTGGTTGTAGATATGCAAAAATTATTCTTGACTGAAAAAAAATCTCCTTGGATGAATAAAAAATTATTATCTATAATTCCAAATATCGAAAAACTAATTAGAAATAGTGGAGTAAAAAATGTAATATTTACTCAATTCACACCTCCCAAGAATTGGCAAAAAGAACAAAATTCGTGGCAAACATACTATAAAATTAATCAGAAAATCACTCCAGGTATTCTTGGGACTGATGCATATGATTTAATTGATGATTTCATTCCACACATTCCAAATTCAGTTATAGTCCGTAGAAAAAAATCGGCATCCATATTCATGGCAGGGAATTTTCACTCAGTGATAAAAAAGAAATCTACAAAAATCTTGATTTTTACAGGCGTTGAAACGGATTATTGTGTTCTTTCAAGCGTATTGGATGCAATTCATTTGGGATACTATGTAATAGTGGTCATGGATGCATGTGCAAGCAGTAAAAATCAAGGTCAAAAACATGCAAGGGGAATATTTGATAGGTTTCCAGAACAGCTTTGGGTGATATCTACAAACGATTTGATAAATCATTTTTTGTAAATCTTCTTCTGAAAATTGATTATCCACAAATATCTGCAAATTCATTTGGTAATGTAAATTCAAAGTGTCAGTTACAAGAACCAAAAATCAGTTTGGCACAATAAGATAGTTTTTTTTGTTAATTGTTTTCATCTTTGATAAGTATACACTCTGTTTTTAATGGTTCAAGATATTTTGTTATTCATGCTTTTTAGAAATATCATGGTACCATACGATGGTTCAAAATATTCACTTCATGCATTCAAGATTGCACTAGATATTGCACAAAAATATGATTCAAAGTTAACTGTTCTCACATGTCTTGCCAAACCAGAATATCGTGGTGTATGGTACTATGATTCACGTTATACCAAGGCAGTACTGAAAAAAGAAGAAAAGGCAGCACGGGAAAACATCTCAAAAATGATAGAACCTACAAAAAAGAAGACAGACATTCCGATAAACTTTAAGATAATTCCTACCGTACGCATAGCAGATCAAATAGCATCTTTTGCAAAATCCCACAAAATTGATCTAGTTGTAATGGGCTCACATGGAAGAACTGGATTCGACAAAGTTATTCTTGGCAGTGTTGCCCACGGGGTCAGCCAAAAAGTTCACTGTCCAATAATGATTGTAAAATAATCCATTCAATGCAAGAATGTGACATTAGATCTCCTCTATCATTATCGTTTTCACTTACCTAACTTATAACACATTTTAATTATTAAAAGTAAAGATCATAACAGTCATAACATAAAGAATTTCCATGAGTGTATTATAATACAGATATGGATCCTAAGGCAGAAACAAAGATTGATGAGATAATGTATGAAACAAATGAAAAGGTGTCTGCCATAGTAAATGAAATCAGGGATATCAGGTTTTCAAAAATGGATGAAAATGAAAAACAAATAAAGTGTGACGGATTGAGAGAAGAATTTGAGCGAGTCATGATTGAGGAAGAGAAGAAAGTAGAAAAAGTGATGGAAGAATACCCATGAAAATTAATGATATTGATGTGGATTATGAAACTGTCAAGATAGACCGAATTGGATTGCTTGACTCCCAAACCGGTGCTGTAGTCCTAAAAGATGAAACAGTTGAATTTTTCATGTCTGGTTTTTCATCTGAAGTTGCAGGTATGATTTCTGGTTTTATCGAAGGAAAACGTGATGATCCACCAACAATTTATCGCCTAGTAGAACAAATTTGTGAAGAGAATGAAATTCTTCTAGTCAAAGTCAAAATCTATGAAAGTGGAGGCATTTTTCGAGCAAACCTGTACTTTACTGGCAAAAAGGACATGGTGTTTAGAAATTTCAGGGCATCTGATGCCGTAGCTTTGGCAACATACTACAACATTCCAATTCTTGTAAGAAAATCAATGTTAAAGAAGATTCAAGAAAGTAAAACTGAAAAAAATTAATTTTTAAAAGATTAAATTCTTTAGAATTAGGATAAACTATGACTCCTAGAAAATTCTTTATTTATAAAGCAGATGGTCGCAGAGTCCGATTTAATGAAAATAAGATTCTCAACACATGCATCAGAGCAGGCGCTAGCAAAAAAACTGCCAAAAGAATTCTAAAAAAAGTAAAATCTGAAGTCTATCGAGATATGACCTCCTATGACATTTACAAAAAAGTTCTGAATGCTATTTCTCAAGAAAAAGACCTCAAAGCACTACGCCAACGATACCAACTAAAAAATTCCATAATGAGAATGGGGCCTGCCGGATTTGCATTTGAAAACTATGTTGCATCATTATTGGAGTATTATTATTTTCAAGCAATAGGAATTCGATCAAAAATAAAGGGAAAATGTGTAACTCATGAAATCGATTTAATTGGAATGAAAGGAAATCGTAAATTCTTGATTGAATGCAAATATCATTCAAAACATGGGGTTTATACTGGACTGAAAGAATCCCTTTATACACATGCCAGATTCCTTGACATGCAATCAAAATTTTCAGGAGAAATAATTTTTTGCAATACCAAGGTTTCAAATCACGCAAAAAAATATGCAAAATGTATTGGGCAACAAGTCTTCTCATGGAGATATCCTGCAAAAAACAGTCTTGAAAAAATAATTGAAAAGTATAACCTGTACCCCATAACAATTCTCAATCTGTCTCAAAATGAGTTGAGGGTATTTTCAGAAACCAATATAATGATTGCAAAAGATCTATTGCGTTATAATGATGTAAAGATTGCTGAAATGACTGGAATTTCCAAAAAGAGAATAAACAATATGCAAAATTTAGTGGAACATATATTTTATTCAAAGTAATCTGATTTTTTACATCTTCTACATACTTTGCTAGATCAACTAATTACAGATTTTCAATAAATAAGAAAACAACTAATTACAGATTTTCAATAAATAAGAAAACAACTAATTACAGATTTTCAATAAATAAGAAAACAACTATTCTACATAATATACACATAATGATAACAAACTAATTTTCATGTCTTGAAATCTACTTTCCTATTCCATTCCCATTCCGGGCATGCCTCCCATTCCTCCTTGAGGTGGTGCCGATGACCTAGATGACGCAACAACGTTGTCTATTCGCAGTATCATGTTTGCAGTCTCAGTAGCTGACTTTATTATCTGCTCTTTGACCTTTACTGGCTCTATTATTCCTAGTTTCTCAAAATCTGCAATAGTCCCGTTAATGACATCCACTCCGGTGAATTTCTCTCCTGCACTCTGCTTTGATCGTAATTGTGTAATGGTATCAATAGGATTCATTCCAGCATTTCTTGAAAGTGCAAGTGGAATGGACTCCATGGCATCAGCAAACTTTTCAACTGCAAGCTGATCTCTTCCAGAAAGCGATTTTGACCAGTCTCTGAGTTTTAATGCGATAAATGCCTCAGGGGCTCCGCCGCCATAGACGATCTTTGGTTTCTCAATTACATCCTTTACAACCATCAATGCATCATGCATTGACCTGTCTGCCTCATCAATCACTCTTTGAGTGCCACCTCTTAGCAATATGCTGATGGCCTTCGGATTCTTGCATCCTTCAATGAATACCCAATTATCCTCCTCAATTCTTTTTTCCTCTACGTTTTCTGCCAAACCCAACTCTGTATCATTTAGGTCATCTACTCTTCCAACTACTCTTCCTCCTGTCGCCTTTGCAAGTTTTGTCATGTCGCTTTCCTTGATTCTTCTAACTGCAAGTATTCCCTCCTTGCTCAGATAATGCTGAATAATGTCATCAATTCCCTTTTGGCATAAAACAACATTCGCACCAGTTGATTTTATCTTGTTTACCATGTCTTTTAGTATCTGACTTTCTTCTTCCATGAAGGATTTTATCTGATTGGGGCTAGAGATGTTTAGCTTTGCTTCAAACTCTGTCTTTTTAATCTCAAGTGCCTCATTGATTAAAGCGATTTTTGCATTTTCAATTCTTCTTGGCATTCCGCTATGAACAATTTCCTTATCAAGTATTATGCCACTTACCAACTCACTGTCAGAAATTGAACCGCCTGTCTTTTTTTCTATCTTTATGTTGTCAAGATTTACTTTGAACGTTTCATTTTTCTCTTCGATAACGGCCAATACTGCATCGACTGCCAATTTGGCAAGATCAGTTGCCTCAATTGATACAAGCTTTGTCTGCATTGACGTGTTTGCAATCTTTTCAAGTATTTCCTTATCTTTTGGTTCAACATTTGTTGTAATTTCAGTCAAAAATTCCATTGCCTTTTTTGAGGCCTTTTTGTAACCCTCGGCAATTATTACAGGATGAATATCATCATCAATTAATGATTCTGCTTTTTCAAGTAAAGCGCCTGCTAAAACAACTGAAGATGTCGTACCGTCTCCCACCTCACTGTCCGTAGCCTTTGCCACCTCCACCATCATCTTAGCAGCGGGGTGCTGCACGTCAATCTCTTTTAGAATGGTTGCCCCATCATTTGTAATTGTAATATCCCCAATAGAATCTACTAACATCTTATCCATCCCACGCGGACCCAGGCTTGTTTGTATTATTTCTGCAATCAGTTTTGCTGCCCTGATGTTGTTTCTCTGGGCATCACGTCCACGGGACTGTCGTGTTCCCTCCTTAAGTAAAATTATAGGTACTCCTTCAGGAGTAGTTCCAACTTGAGACATTAGACTCTTCAGTTTATTTTGGTATATTTATCACTATGATACGATTTCCATTTTTAAAATCAAAAGAAGGATGATTTTTTGATTTTGTAAATGTTTGTAAAAATAGATCATCTTAGTTTTTTAATCTCTAAGCGAGTTTCCTTTAATTTTTTTTCTAACCTTTCTTTTTCAGTTTGAGAAATTGAATTATTACATAATTTTTCCAGAATCAAAAATTCTTTATTTTTTAATGATGTAAGATAACTATGTTCATTCATGCATCTTTGAGAATTTCTATGAACTTAAGATTTTTCATATGATTTGTTTTCCAAATCAATAATCGCAGAGTATGATAAATAGAGAAAATTGCTTTAAGTATTTGTGAAGAGGAACATTATGGTTTGTTTGGATGGTTCGAAACATTCAGAAAAAGCTCTCAGTCAAGCTATTCAGATTGCAAAAAAATTTGATTCTAAAATCATTCTAGTCCACGTGGTTGAACCAACTGCTGTTTTTAGTGCAATGCAAAATCCAGCTGTTCCATACTGGGGAAGTGTAAGTGCCCCTTTGTTACAAAGTTCATTAAACAAAGAATAAAAAGAAGGCAACAAAATATTGACAAAAAATTCTCACATTTTAGAAAATGAGGGTATGTTATTTGATACTGTACTTCTTCTTGGAAATCCCTCTGAGGAAATTTTAAATTTTTCAAAAAAGAAAAAAGTAGATTTTATTGTTGTGGGAAGTCTGGGAAAAGGTACACTATCAAGAGTTCTTTTGGGAAGTGTTTCAACTTCAATATCTCAGAGAGCTGATTGTACAGTGATTATTATAAGATGATTTGGCGCTTAAAGGTCAGAAAAATCATCATAATATAAGATTCATCAAAGGGTACAGCCATTCCATTTCAGTAAAAAAATTCTAAACTCATTTTAGATTCCACGTGAGTCTTAATTTTACTTCCCTAATTATGTCCTCAAACATGTTGTTGTACTGTGGATATAGTTTAGGCATTCAATAAAAGATCCACGTGGAACTTGGTTTAAAAGAAAAAAGAAATAACTTGTCTAGATTCTTGGCATGATTCCAAGTCTTGATCTTACAGAAACTGCAATTATTGATATTGTTGCAACTGCCAATATCATTGCAGTAATTGTTCCAAATTCCGGAACTATCGTGGTTCCAGTTATGGTGATTGATTTTGCATCAGAAGGAACTTCATTAATTACCAGCACGGTAATTTCATCCTCAAATTCCTGGGTAAATTCTTCTGTCATGGTTCCATCGACAGATACCGAAGATATTCCGCTGATCAAAGCAGCTGGAAGAAACAAAGTTAACGTGTTATCATCATTTATCGTGTTTCCTCTTAATTCAAGAGAAATTGATTTTGTACTTTCATCAATGCTTGCACGGTCAACTAGTCGGTTGAACTTGTATTCCAAATCAAAGACATCTGCGCCATCTCCAAAGTCAGAACCGACATTAGGCAGATAACTATGACCGGTAACTACGCTTACAAGACCTGTTCTCCACGGATGAATGGTACAGTAATATGGAAACTCCCCTACTTGTGTAAACTTTTGTACAAAGAATTTCCCTGGACCCATCTTGCCACTGTCAAAAATTCCGTCAGGTCCGTTTAACAGGGTTCCAGAAGTGACAGTATGAGTAGCCATGTCTCCGTTCTTCCAAAAGACCGTATCATTTACTATGATCTCAATGAATCCTGAGGTGTCGCCATCCTTCTCACTTGACCAATGAAATGGGGAATCCTTGTCAGCAGAACCAGAAGGGATGTTAATGTCATAAGTTGATTCGGCAAATGCAATTGATTGCAATGGAATTATTATCATTAATGTTGCAGACATAATCCAAATTAATTTTCTCAAGTGCGATATTTTGGGAATTTTTAGATTTAAAGACCTGATATGATTCTCAACAACGAGAGAGCCAGACTCCTCTTCCTGTCGTATAGATTTCAAATGTAGCGGTTTCACCCGAAAGATAGGAAATAGTACAGGAAAGATAATTTTTGAAACCAAATTGACACTGAATGGTTACTATGATATTATATCTTCTGTTTACTTGGGATCATAAAAAAAATAATACTAATAAGAAAAATAAATTCCATTATTGTTGATGGATGATTATTTTGTTATTGGGAGTCATACTTCTAAAAATTTGGCAAGAAAGATTGCAAAAAAACTACAAGCAAAATATCTAAAAACAACATTGAAAGTTTTCGCTGATGGAGAAAGCAAACTCACCATTTCAGGACATGTAAGTAAAGGAACAATCATTGTCGTATCTTCCATAAGCCCTCCTGTGGATTCCAATCTTGTTCAAACCCTGTCATTAATTTCAAAGTCTCGTGAAATGTCTTCAAACGTGATTGCAGTAGTACCCTATATGGGATATGCAAAACAAGACAAAGAATTTCTCAAGGGGGAGATCATAACAATTTCAGTTATTGCACAATTATTCAAAGCAGCTGGTGCAACACGCTTAATCGTAGTTGATTTTCACAGTCCGAACGCTCTCAGTTTTTTTGAATTACCTGCAAAGAATATTTCTGCAATTTCCTTATTTGCAGAGTATTTCAAAAAATATGAACTGAAAAATCCACTTGTGATATCCCCTGACATGTTTTGGAAATCTAATGCAGAAAAATTTGCAAAACATATCAACACAACAGCTGTTGCCATAAACAAACAAAGAAATAGAAAAACAGGGAAATTGACTATCAAACCACCATTCCCAAAATTTTCCAAAGGGCAGGACGTGATATTCTTTGATGACATGGTGTCTACTGGCGGAAGCATTCTGAAGATAATCCAATTCCTTAAAAAAGAAAATTTTAGAAAGATGTACGTAGTATGCACACATCCTGTTTTTGTGGGAGATGCAGAAAGAAAGATCAAAAAAGTGGGAGTTACAAAAATCATAGGAACAAACTCAATTGAAGGGAAATTTTCAAAAATTGATTTATCAGATATTATTTCCAAAGCTATCCAGAATTGGAAATAATAATTTCTTGTAACATTTAGTTTCTAATCACCTATCAATTACAAAGGTTCTTTCCACTACTGGAGATTCAGTTATTGTGTGAATTAACATGTCTGATTTTTTACCCACACCTAATGGGGATTGTGTGGAAAGAATGTATTTTACTCTATCAAGTTTGTGGGATTTTTCAGAATATACTGTAAACAACAACTCTCCTTTTTCTACAGAATCCCCATTTTTCTTATTAAAGACAATTCCTGCACCTTTATCTTTTGGAGCACCTGCGGCACGTCCTATCTCTACGATAATTCTATTTTCCATCCATAGGACTTGTCCAGGTTTTTCAGAACGAATAAACAACGAGTATTTTCCAATTGGAATGTCTTCTGGAAGTATTGATGGATTTCCACCTTGTGCCTTGATTATTTCTCGCATTTTTTGTTCTGCCTTGCCGGATTCAAGTATTTTTTTTGCAAGCGAATAACCGTTTTTTCCCCCCAATAATTCAAACATACTTCCAGAAATATTGCATGCTTTGTCGATAAGATCAGGAACACATTTTTGATTCATCAGAACCTCAAGTGCCTCTTTTGCCTCAAGTGCTGGACCAACAGTATTTCCTATTGGCTGTTCACCAAAAGTAACTATACAGTGAGTATGAATTCCCAATCTGCGACCAAGCTCCATGATATCTCTTGCTAGAAGATCTGCCTCTCCTGTTGTTTTCATTTTTGCACCTCTTCCAGTTGGAATATCAATAACAAGATGGGTTGCACCAACTGCTTTCTTTTTACTCATAATTGAAGGCAAAAGTAATGGATCGATATGGAGAGAAAATTCTGTTTTCACAAATATGTCATCAGCAGGAGCTAATTCGATTGCACCTCCCCATACAATGCATCCATTTGATTTTTTGAGTATCTGTAACATCTTGTTTGTTGTAAATTCTACAGGCATCAAAACTTCTGCACGATCTGCAGTTCCTGCTACTGAAGTGATAGCTCTTGAAGATGTTTTTGGAATGGTAAATCCTTCGGATGCAATTATTGGAACTACCAATAATGTTGTTTTGTCTCCTGGAACCCCGCCTATACTGTGTTTATCTACGATGACTTTCTCGTCAATTTTGAGGGTTTTACCTGTATCCACCATTGAACGGGACAAGCTTGTTGCCTCATCTAGATCTATTTTGTCTATGTGTAATGCAGTTACAAATGCTGAAATTTCATTTTCATTGAGATTACCATCAACTAAATCCTTTACAATTTCATGTATTTCTGAATAGAGTAATTTTTTTCCTGAAAGTTTATTTCGAATAAACTGAAGTGATTTTGGAAATGGGGCAATGTCTACATCCACTCTGGAATTTTGTTTTAAGGACAGTATTTTTCTAACTTCTTCTGTCACACCTAGGAACCCTCTTTCAATGGTTGCAGATATGTTGACTATTGCAGTAATCTTCTTTTTTGTCTGAATAGTTACACGCTCAGATGCATTGATGTTTAATTCATCAGCATCCTTGTCATTTAAAAATACAAACGGTTTACCGCCTGAATCAATGTTTAGAATTTTTACTTTTAGTTGCATTATATGTTATTTTGATGTGGAATTGTCTTTTATAACATTGATGAAATGTGGTTTTCATTATCATGTTTGAGTTTAAGATAGTTTTCTAAATAATGGCCAACACCACTAATTCTCACTGACCAATAAAACATTAAACAAAATTTTGGTGCCTTTAGATGGATCAAAAAACTCTCTTAGAGGTTTGAAATTTGCATTAGGGATTGCGAAACAATCAGGGTCATCAGTCGTTGGGCTGAATGTATGTTCTCCTCCAATGTTTATGGAAACTCAATTACTCGTAATAAGTAAAATAAAACGAAGGAGTAATGAGATAATAAAGCAAGCAGAAAAGATATCACAAAAAAACAAGGTGCCATTTTTTGGAGTGGTTAAAGCCAGCAGTAATATTGGAAAGGCGATTATTACTTGTTCTAAAAATCACAATGTGGAAATGATTGTTACAGGTTCTCGTGGCCCAGATCCCGAACTTGAAATATTTTTAGGCAGTGTTGCCAATTATGTTGTCAACAAATCAAAAATTCCTGTAACCATAGTAAAATAATTGTGGAGTTATAATTACAACCTTTAAAAATATTATTGATTTTACTTGTATCTCTCTGTTAGACAATGTATCTTCAGTCATTCTTCAAAATATGAATAATAATTATTTTGGATTTTACTAACTTTAGAATATCGATAGATTTGTGAAATGGACTATAATCTTTCAAGACCACTATAGAAATTAAGAGAAGGTTTCTACTTTAACGAATAAGCAAACCCGCTAACAAAGGCAGGCCCTCGTTTTTTCTTTATTCTGATACGTTTGCCTTTTACATCAACACTTTGGGATTTTGACAAAAAACATCCAATCTGCACTCCATCCACTGAGACAAGTACATCACTGTCTCTTTGAGTTGTAGGGCCTAAAATCCTATATAATTTGGACTTTTCACCATGATACACTGTTTGCCATGTTCCAGATTTTGCAAACCATTCTTGTTCAAATTCCATTTTATCTAAAGGAGCAGTATATGTTCCTGAAATCCAATTATATGATGAACTTTTGATTCTAATCTTTTTGCCTGAAACATTTCCATCTTTATAAAATTTGGATACTTTGTTATCATGGTAAACAGTAATGTCTCCAGGTGCTCTTATGTTAAATGATGATGGTGTATTTCCTTGATAGATAGAAGCACATTTGTCTATTTTTGCAGTCCATCTGCCAGTTTTGAATTGCATAATATTACAAATAAGTTTACAAACTTAAGGCTATCTTCGATTGTCAAAAATGGATTATTTTACAATCATTACTGGTTTTTTAGATTTGTGAACAACGTTGTAAGAAACACTTCCTAGCAATATCTCCCCAGCATGCCCTTGTCCTCGAGAACCCATTATGATCATCTCTATTTTGTTCTTTTTGTCTTCTGCATAGTTGACAATATCATTTCCAGGATTGCCAAATGACATGCTTTTTACAAATTTGATGTTGTTTTGCAGACATCGGTCTTCTGCTTGCTCTAAGATTTTCTGCCCATGTCTAGTCATTTTTGCTTTGTATCCCAAAGGTTCTATGGATGACAGTGGATCAAAGAGTTCATCCAGAGGCATCGGTGAGACGTCACTAGATATTACAAAAAGTCCTGTAATTTTCGAGCCAGTGAATTTTGCCAAGTTTATTGCATGGTTAAGGGCACGAACTGAAAATTTTGAGCCATCCAATGGAACCAATATTTTTTGAATTCTCTTCTTTGGATGTTTAGAACTGCTTTTTCCTGTTGGTTTGGCCATGTTGTCGTAATACTCCTTTCAAATGTTATGTATTTTTTAATTTAAAATAGCAATATAAAATTCAAGATTGAAAACCCAATTATCTTAAGATGATCCAATTCTCATATTAGAAAATTTAACGTTCCAATTAAGTACATGTAAGTCACTGTTTCATTCATGGCAAAATCAAAAAGCCCACCAAAGAAAAGTACCGGTATTGCACCATTTTTGACATCAAGTTGGATGGACATCGACAGGTCCATTGAAAACCTGAGAAAGGACATGGAAAAGGCATTCTCGTCATTTCCATCTATTTCAATGCCCAAAATACCAGAGGCATCTTGTGACGTCATAGATGAAGGCAATCAGTTTAGGGTAAAGATGGACATTCCAGGCGTCAATAAAAAAGACATCAAGCTAAACGTGACTGACAATTCACTGGAGGTTTCAGCAGAACATAAGGAAGAATCAGAAGAAAAGAAAAAGAACTATCTCAGAAAGGAGCGAAGCAACGTCTCATACTATAGGACATTGCCAATGTCTGAAGACGTGGTTTCAGGAAAAGTAAAGGCCAAACTTGCAGATGGTGTTTTGGAAATCACGCTGCCAAAGGCAAAGCCGACTAAAACCCAGACAAAAAAGCCAGTATCCATACAATAGCTTTTTTCATCTTTTTTTATTGCTTTTTGCATGATGTTTGCAAAATTAATTTTACATGCCCATCCAAAAATCTAGTAATTGGAACCTTTTGAAAGGTTTAATTAAATATAGACGAATTCTAAAATTTTCAGATGAGAAAATCCCTTTACATGAACATTCTGGTGCCCCTTGACGGCTCAAAATATTCAGAAAAAGCACTTTTGCATGCATGTGACATGGCAAAAAACTATCAATCCAGGCTTATACTTTTGTATGTCGTTGAAAAGTTAATTTCCATTAATCCCTTAGATAGAAAAGCATATCTTGTAATGTTAAGAAAGGTTGGAAACAGTGTTTTGGTAAAAGGAAAGAAAACGGCTCTCAAACAAGGAATTGACTCAAAAATAATACTCAAAGAAGGAAACATTGCAAATGAAATTATAAAATTAGCAAAAAAAGAACAGTGTAATTTGATCATTGTAGGAAACAAAGGCCTAGGTGCAACAGCAAGATTCTTTCTTGGAAGTGTCTCAAACAAACTTGCAAATAATTCGCCTTGCTCTATTCTAATTGTAAAGTGAATAGACAGTAATAATTAATTTGGAATTTACAACCATCAAATCAATTTCTAAATTATTTTCATCTTGGTAGTTAAACTAGTTCAATCTTATCACATTTGAAAATATAGAATCTGTTTTTAACACAGATTAAGAAAAAATGGATATCTTGACCAATGCGACAGACATAATCACAGTAACACCTGACACTTCAATTAATGACGTTCTTCAAAAAATGCAGTCTAATTTAATTAAGCACATCATAGTAAAAGCAAAGAACAAACCAGTCGGCATTGTAACTGAGCGTGATATTGACAAATTTCTAGAAAATGACAAGACTGCAAGAGCACTTGAGGAAATATCCATAGAACAAGTGATGGAAAAAAATCTCATCACCATAACGGATGGAGCAAGTAACTCCATAAGTCAAGCTGCTGAACGCATGCATACATTCAAAATCGGGTCAGTCATCATAGTTGATTCTGATGGAAATCTGGTAGGGCTGATTACTAAAACAGACATCGTAAAGGTGTATGGAACACTTTATGGAGCAAAATTCAAAGTAAAAGATCACATGAGTAAAAAAGTGTTCACATGTAGAGAATCAGATTCGCTTAGGTTTGCACTAAGCATGATTAATGAAAATAACATCACAAGACTAGTAATTACTAATAACAATGGAAGACCGATTAGTGTGATGACATCTAACAACTTTCTAGTATATAGATCATATTTTACAAAAGGCAAAACTGGAACACGTGAGCATCTGCTTTCTGCCGATTCAGAAAGTATGTGCGTTGGTGATCTTGTAAGTAAGGACCTGCTTGCTGTAAATGTTGAAGATGATTTGTCTATTGCAGCTCAAAAGATGATTAAAAATCACATACATGGAATGCCAGTTATTGATGATGCAGACAAATTGGTTGGCGTGGTAAGTAATTCAGATATTGTGAGGGCTTTTGTCAAAGTTCCATTAACCAAAGAACTTTTAGAAAAATATTCGAGATTATACTGACATGCAATGTGGTTATCATGATAATGTTAAATTGATGAATGGTTATCATTGATGAGAATTTAAACTGATTTTATAAGAAAATCCTCCAGTTACACAATCATGGTAGCCATAACACCAGATGTAAAAAGAATGATGAATTCACAGCATGTAATCCTTATTGGCACTGCCAATGACCAAAAAATTCCTAACGTTTCGCCACGAAGTTCGTTTTATGTTGACAATGATGTAATTTACTGGTATGAGATTTTTATGCACAAATCCTATCAAAACTTTACAAAAAACAATTGGGTGAGTGTGTCAGTAGTTGACTATAATGAATTTTCAGGATATCAGTTAAAAGGACATGCAAAGATAGTCACTGACAAGAAAGAATATTTTCATGCTGACACCAGGCTCTCAGAGAATCTCCCAAAAAACCATGAAGAAAAAGTTAGGAAATTAATCCTGAATAATGATATCAAGATAATTCAATTCAAACCACTTGTGTTGTATTCGTTGAATCCTGCAGAATTTGAAAAATCACCTGGCTTGCTGGAATCAGATGTCGATTTAGACAAACTTCAGGAACTTGAAGAATTCCCAATTTTAGATTATGTTTAAAAGAGTTGGTTGGAATCAATGTCTGAACCAATTGACATGTCGGAATATTTTTCAGGATTTAGTGAATAGCAGACTTTTGGTTCAAACTGAATCACACTTGCTTCCTTTTTTGATAACGTCTTAATTTTTGGTGATGGATTTACTTGAAATGTTTGTCTGATGACTGACTCTTTAATTTCTGATTTTGTAGGCTCGTCAGTGATAAAACTCACAGTTCCTCGAAATTGGTATCCTTCCAAATCATCTTTGTTAAAAACTGAAACTGTGACCCACGGATTTGCTTGGAAATTTTTGTATGATTTATGCTTGGAAAAATCAAGCCAGTAAATTGCATCCTCATCAACCCTGAAGAAAACTCGCGGAGATACATTTGGAAATTTGTTTCCGCCCACAGTTCCCACAACAAAAATTCCCTGGTCCTCGATGAATTTCTTAATTTTATCTGGAATCTTCACCATGGCAAAAATATGCTTGATTTGTATTAAAGATATTATCTGAACTCTATCTTGGATATTATAACTGCATTATCTTGCCAATATTTTATTTTTTGAGTGATAATGATTGAAAAACACAGATCCGTTATATCTGTAAAACAGATAATGGTGACATGAGCATACATTGTGAATGTGGTATTTGTGGACATCGTGCTGAGCAGGAATGTGTCATAAAAGAATGTGGATGTTGTGTTAATTTCCATATACGTTCGGGATAAAAAACGTCAAAATGATTACATAACAAAAATTGGGATTTTTGAATTATGAATAATATACTTTGAAATGGAACAATTCGTTTGTTTTGGATCCTAATGGATCTATCTTACTGAAACAGAACCTGTCATCCAAGGATGAACCATGCAAAAATAAGGATATTCCCCTTTCTTTTCAAATTTGTAAGAGTACGTATCATGTGCAATTATCAGACTGCTGTCAAATTTCCCATTAGGTCCGCCTGACGCAGTTCCACTTGTAACAGTATGTGCTGCAGTATCGTCGTTTTTCCAAGTGACCTCAGCATCTTCAAATACAATTACGTGAGGTGGATCATAGCATAGATCTTTTTGCTCGCATCCTGGAACTGATGTTCCTTCAGGTATGCTAACAAGTCTGACTGATGCCTTTGGACTGGTTAGCTCTTCAGCCATCTGCATCCCTTTTTGGGTGGTTGTTTCGGCATCTTTTAGAATTTCTTTACTTTCTTTTGCGACTTGCTTAATTTTCTCAACGGTTGGTTCCATGTCCCTTTGAATTTCTTTTGTTTGTTCTATGACGGGGGCAACTGTTACCGAAATGTCTGATGGGACTCCACTTCCGCCAGTCATCGTAAAACCAACTGCAGCTACAACTATTGCTAGTGCAACCATCATTCCCATCTTATCCATAGAAGTCATCAGAATGCTTTAGATTTCTTTTGTTTATAATATCAAAACATAATTTTCAAATTTGGTTTCTAGAAAATAATCCATTCGGTTAATTTTCCAGCATCAAAATGCAAATTGGGATGATTACCGTGACTGAAAATCAAATCAACATACTTTATTTTGTATTGTTACATTGTAACCAATGAGTTTGAAAAATACGCAAACCGAAAAATTGTTAATTATTGCATTTCCCAGTGTTGGTTTGGTAGGTGCTTTTGCAATATCCTATCTAATTGCCCAATTACAAATGAAGGACATAGGGGAATTAGAAATTTCAAAAATCTCTCCATCATACATGATTGAAAATGGTGAAATTTATGGCCCCATCCGAATCTACAACAAGAACAACATTTATGCAATTCTAGCAAGTGTTCCTTTGAGTTCAATCTCCGCGTATGATCTGATAATCAAATCAATAGAATATGCAAAAAGCAACAACATCAAGAAAATAATTATTCCACGGGGTTTGGAAGTGGGGGAAGATTTTAAAGATAATCCCATTTCCTATGGTTTGGCATCTAATCCAAATTCAAAACGCCTTTTAGATGAATATGACTTGCCAATCATCCCAGCTGCAACAATTCTTGGTGCAGATGCAAGTGTAATTTCTGCATTGAAAAATTCTGAGGAATCATGTATTGTTTTGTATACCACATGCAGGATGATGATGATGCCAGATGATGACGCCATCATAAAATCAATCAAAACACTTTCAGACATCATAAAGATCAAAGTGGAAACTGAGAAATTCGAGGAGGGGCTAGAAAAAATTAGCAAAGACAACCAAAAGATGATAAAAGAAACTAGAAAATATTATGAGGATTCAT
>JAOTSS010000034.1 GCA_029864805.1 Candidatus Nitrosopumilus sp.
TTGGATTTTTAATTACGTTTTTGAATTTACTTCCAGCATGGCAATTAGACGGAGGACATATGGCAAGAACATTACTTGGTCCAAAATTACACAGATATGCAACTTTTGGAAGTATAGGAATTCTTCTTTTATTAGAGTATCATTTTATGGCAATATTGATTCTCATTATGAGTTTAAGAAATCCTGGAGCAACTCCACTTGATGATATTTCGCCACTGTCAAGAAATAGAAAACTTGCATACGTCGGGATTATAGGATTAGCAATTTTATGTGCGCCATTACCATCAGATTTCCTACCAAGTCTCTTACCTTAGTAAAAGTCTAGCACCATCTGTAACAACTACAACCTTTTGTCTTGTTCCTTGTGTTTTGAGAATATAATCCATAGAATATTTTATTCCAGGTAATGAAATCATGTTTAGTTTTTTGGCATAAAATTCAGGCAAGATTGAGACTAAACCAATCTGAAAATTCTTCTGTAACTCTGAAAGAAATAACAAATCTTCCATTCCACTAATGTATTTTGTAGGATTTCTTAGTTGTTCCAAAGTTAATCGATCTTCAATGTATTGTTGAATTGCATCAGAACCTAAGCCACCTTTACATTCAGCTACTAAAATTACAAGACCGTCTTTTTTTATTGCACTAGAGCAATTCCAAAGTGATGAGAGGGATTTTCCCAGATCAAAATTACTTGCATCTTTACCGGTACTAACAATCACAGTCTTATGTTCTCCTACATCTTTGATGGAGTTGGATTCCAAAATTTTTGTAGTAGAAAGTGTTTCAGATGGATGACCTATTGAAAAATCAATTATGCCTTTAGAATTTGCAACAATTTCGATACCTTGAATTTCAAAATTATCAGTGAATTTTTTTGCTTCTACTAAACTTTCAGGATGCTGTCCAGGTACAGGTGAATTTCCTTGTCTTTTAGCATATGCTGAAAGCATAGAGTCTAAACCAAATTTTTTGAGAAGTCGAGTGGAAATTGTTTCATAACCAAACAATCCATCAAATTCCATTTCACCCATAAAAACAAGATTTGAATTGGAAATATCAACATCATCAAATTCGTTAATCGAGCTTCCTTCAGGGAGTCCCATTTTGATCAAATTCAAGATTTTTTTCTCAGCAAAAATTTTTGGGAAAGGTTTTGATTTTTGTTCACATAAAGTAAACAGAGAAGAAATAATTTTTTGAATAGATTTTGAATTATGTAAAACTATTAGTTCTATAGGTTTTGATAAATCAAGGGAGTTGAGTTTTTCATTGATCGCAGAATCCTCCAAAATTCTTCCATCAGAATCAATTTTTTGCTCTAAATTTTCTGCTTTTATATCCAAAACAACATCTGTGACGCCATAATTTAACCAGATTTCAGGCATAATCTATCGATAATACAAACCAAAATAAATCCAGTGTAGTCAACATTGATATGGAATTTGTAAAAGAGTTTGCAATATTTTTACATCAAAAAGGCATCATAAAATTTGGAGAATTTACACTTGCAAGTGGAAAAAAAAGTTCTTACTATGTGGATTTAAGACTAGTCCCAAGCTATCCTCATGAATTTAGAAAAATGGTAAAATTTCTTCAAAATAAGATTACTCAGAATATCGGATTAGATAATTTTGATTCAATTGTTTCTGTCCCAACGGGAGGATTAGTAATTGCATCAGCATTAGCAATCGAAACTGTAAAACCTCTAATCTATGTGAGAAGCAAACCAAAAGATTACGGTACTTCAAAATCAGTTGAAGGGAAAATTTCTGATGGAATGAAAGTAGTTATGATTGATGATGTTGCAACTACAGGAGGTTCAATAGTGAATGCAATAAAATCATTAAAAGAAGTCAATATTTCAATTAAAGACGCATATGTCATCGTTAATAGAATGGAGGGTGCTGATCAAGCGTTATCCGAATTAGGAGTCAATATGCATTCAATTCTAAATATTTTACAGATCACAGAAGTATTGTATGAACAAAATTTAGTAGATGGAAATATTTTAGAAAAAGTAAAAATACAAATTAACAAATGAATATCGGCAGCTCAGACAAATGCCTTCCAATCACCATTCAGATATAACTCTGATTCTTCATTGCGGCCAATGAATTTTGGATTGGCTTATTTTAAAACTAATTGAAAAGGTATGGGCCCGAAGGTTCTCGGTTTCTCCAGTATTCGAAACCTCTGTGTTTATCAAGTTTTTCAAGGCTTCAAACTCTATTATGTTATCATATTTTATAATGTTTTAGTCCTTGTGTGCTGTCAAATCTACGGTCGATTAGATGTAAATCCATGAATGATCAACTATAAAGTTTACAGTATACTTTTTCATATCTTGTTCAAATTTTACTGGGAGCACAATATGTAAGGGGGATATAGTTAAGGTGTTTTAGAACATACCCACGTGGAAAATTCATTAAGGAAAAAAGATATTAGAAATTAATCTTTTTTGTGGCAATTTTTATTTCGTCAATAATATTTCTCAATATCCTATTGAATTGTTTCAAATCTATCCTGAGAGTTCCACTTAGAGCAACGTCCTGTTTTTCAATTCTTCCTTCTAGACTTATGTTCATACTCCCAGGCAAGACAATTGGATGTCCGGCACCCCCAATTTCACATGATTGCATTACTGGATTGACATGAGTTATTTTAAAATTTTGTTCAGGATTTATGGAAATAGTTTTGAACATTTCGTTTGTTTTTTCTTGATTTTGAAACAACATGAATTTGTCCTGTGCTATCTTGATAAATTGTAATGCATTATTGTCTCCTCTTTTTGCCATTTTTGCTGCGTGAATGAATTTCTGAGAAAAATCCTTAGGAATTGTTTGTTCTATACTATCCAAAGCAACTCTGAGATTAAACGTAAATTCAATTTCCCTAATTGTAAATTTATCAAAGTGCTTGTACCACAGATCACTATAATCTAATGCGATTTCCAAATTTGTTTCAGTATAATCAGTCTCACTATGTTTTGCACTTTTAACCATATGAGGTTCTACTATTTTTCTTCGAAGAATTTCTGGGAATGGTTTCCGAATTGTAATAGTAACCAACTCTGATTTTATAGTTTTAAAAATTGCAGAAAAATCAATAGTTGCTTTTTGTCCTTCAACTTTGATTATGCCTATTTTCTTCAGATCTTCATTATGAGGTAATCCAAACCCATAGATTTCAATTACATCGTCAAATTCAACAGGTTTTGTCAAGTACTGTTTCAATCTTTTTGTAATTTCGTTTATTCTAGATTGTGGGTTACCAATTGAAATTTGATATGTATATTCTATTTCCGAAGATTTATGATATAGTATAGCTCCCTTGTGTACTAGTTCACCAGAACCCAGTAACTTTTGAAGAATTGGTAAAAATGATGATCCTAATCCACTAGTTACTGAATCTACTGACAAGATGTTAGATTAATCTGGGTTCTAAGAGTAGAGTTTGTTTGTTGGATATTGTTGAAGACACAGGAATCTCTAAATTTTCTTTTTTAGGAATATTTAGTGGTACACTAACAAGTTCTGTTTCATATTTGTTATTCATCTTATCATAATATTCAAATCCCATACTGATCATTCCCATGCCAGAACCTCGTATGATAATTTTTGGAATGTATCGGATAGTGGTCATGACAAAAACATGATCTTCATTGATGTCTCTTTCTTTTGTATGCTTAACTTCTATTTTCATATCTTTTGTTTCCCATGATTTTACATCTAGAAAAGGACCCAATTTCTCAACTTCACCATGTCCCATGTTTTTTAATGTGAATGATAAAGAAGGTAAACTTGGAATTAATTCATTTACAACTATACCTTGTGAAGGTCTTTCTGTGATGATTAGTTTTGGTCTGATTAATTCTGTGGTGAGCTCAACAGAGCCAATAGTTTCTTCATTTTTAATAAATTCAATCAAAAATGTTAATTCCTTTTCATCTTCAGGTTTCAAATTATAAGCAACTCTAAACCCCAAAAATCCTGGAATTTGAATCAAATTTTTTTCTATAACTGCAGTACTATTTTTGAAGCGTACGTCATAATCTTGAGTTTCTGCTTGATCAAATACGGATTCATCTACGTTTAGAATTCTGTGGAAAACAACATCAGGATCATATTTAATTAAAATTTTATCATACTGAACATCAGGATCCCATTTAATCCAACCAAGAATTTGCTCGTTAGGAAGAGCTCTAGGTGAGATATAATTTTCAAAAATCCAATGAGATTTATTCACAACAAATTTTGACTTCTGATCCTTATCAAGATTTCCGTTTAATTCATTCATTAATCTGCGACTGAGATCAGTCAATTTACTATATAGAATCCATTTTATCACATGGTTTGAATTAGAAAATTTGGTTTTTGAGTTAATCAAAAATCTAGAACATATTTAGTCAATTTGTTTATCTTTAGTTTACTGAATTTTCGTGAGAATTTTCTTATAGATTCTTGGAGTTTTCCCCTTAGATAGATTTTTCTTGAGGTACCATAACGTAGATTTGTTAATTCCTAATTACTTTCTCTCTGCCGTTGTCATATTCAAAATTCTTTTTCTTAATTCTAATTCATCATTTCTGGCTAATTTCATCTTAGGAATCACAAAAATGGTTTAACTGTGATATTCATAAATTCTTCTGAGAGATTAGACTTGCAACATTAGTTGTAAAAGGACAGAACGATTTATGAACACACCACATCCAGCAAAATACATGAAGGTAAGCTTTCGGGTGTTTCCTCCTTCTGCAGATGATCTCTTGTCAACTACAATCAGGATAGAGAAGAGCCAGATGGAAAGACTGGGAATCAAGACTGGAGAGATAGTCAAAGTGACAGGTGCAAGGACCACTGCAGCAACATGTCTCCCACTGGAGGATGGCTTTAGCATCCCAAGTGATCCTGACATGACATACCTTGAAAATACTCCTACACTTCCACAGGCAAGACCTGGCGGCATCACAATGGAGAATCTGAACCATCACAGGATGGCAGGATTGGGTCCAATACAAATTGAGAAAGTGCAGTCAGGTGTTGCAGAAAAAATATTGCTTGTAAAGGTGACAAATCCAAAATCAGACAGAACAGGATTTGACAAGACCCGGCTGTTTGGACTGGTAGTGTCAAAAGATGACAGGGTTTACTTTCGTGATGAAGACTATCAGATGAAGTTTGGTTGTATCGTAAATGATGTGCAGCCTGAAGGGTTTTGTGTGATTGACAAGGACACCATACTGGAATTTTCAGAAGACAGTCCAAGACCAAGAGGAATTCATGTGAACAGTGATAGTCTGAACAATTTAACAAAAGTAATTCCCATTTCACGGCAGATAAAGACTGACACATTCACACTTACAGTACCCTCTCTTGAAATCTATGAGGAAGGACTCCGATGCTATCTATACATAAGGGGGAGGTACGGTGACCACATGCAATTCATGCACTCGCATGTCACTCCGGATGTCAGGGTACGTGATGATCTTGGAAACATCTACAGCATCACAGTCAATGGCGGCGGCGGGTCAAGTGGCCCTGACGGATTTGACTGCAAATGGGACGTGCTCATTCCGCCAATAAATGCAGATGCAAAGGAATTGATGTTTGCAGTGCAGGAAATCAGGTGGCAGGGAAGTATGGAGAACCCACAGATGAGGCATACAAGAGACATGCGCAAAGGTTCATCCGCGCAAAATCGGGTAAATAGAAGGCCAAGATATTCTGAAATTGAAAAGTTCCCGCCCTCAATGATATGTTCCGGACCTTGGGAAATCAAGATTCCTTTGTAATAGTATATCATGTAAAAATAAAGATAACTTACATCTTTTCGGTATCAATTCGGCGGTTTTTCCGAAACTGTCAAAAAATCTCCTGATCGTGATAGTCTGTTTTGCAAGTATACAGTACAAGTTGTACCATCTTTCAAGGTCAATGGGGAGAAGTACTTATGAACTTCTTAATTGATAAAAATAAATCATGAAATTTTTTATGATTTTTCTTGTTTTGATGATGGTTCCTTTTTTCGCGCTATCTCATGCAAATGCAACTCAAATCAATGCTGTAATAAATCCGCAAAACCCTGAATCCCAATTCACAGCAAAATACTATGCAACTGTATCAATTGAACATGGGGAAGAAAATAAAATCAAAGACGTACTAAAGGACAGAAATTGGGCAATTAGTAAAACAGCAGATGTAAATGACTCTGATAGTGTTGCTCTTGCCACAAAACTGAACCAAAAAATTTCAGAAGATGGTTCAAGTGCCAAAATATCTGACTTGTCTGTAGAGTATCAGGCAACCCTTCAGGGCAAAAATAACTACACGTCAATTAATTATATCATTACACTTACCGGTACATTGTCTAATTATGTTCTTGATTCTGATGATTCGTCAGGTTCTATGCTTGTCGATGTGAATTGGAGAGGATTAAGTGTAGTTGATCCTGTTCTGATTGGGGAATATGACATAAATTCGCCACTTTCTGCAATCATCGAAAAAGAGCCGGAAATCTATTCCTTGATGGAATCACACCAAAAAATAATTGATTTGTTGTCCGAAAATCTCCTTGATGCTGAAAACATTATGCATTCCCCACTTTCCAAGTGGCATTTCTCGTATGGCCCTATGGGTCTTGGTGGTGAAATATCAGAAGATACAATGTCGGAATATTCTGTTGCCAACATATTGACGGAAACCTATCCTGAAAAAAATACCGTCACTGAAACCTTTACGGCCGATAGTGATTATGTTTTTGGAATTATGCGACCTGTAGATTCTGCAAGTATACGTGTTGTAGGGTTTGCAGCACTTGATACTCTGAACGGTGTAGAGATTTTAGGAGTCACACCTCTGCCTCCACAAGGATTTGCTATCACAACTACTGGCGATGTTCCATTTGTAATATCTTACGGCTTGCCAATAGCAATGACAGTAGCTGCTGCAATAATTGGATATTTCCTATTCAAAAATAGAACCACATTTTTCTAAAATACTACATAAGTCAAAAGGAGAACATTCTAGTATGACAAAAATCTGAAAAACTATTCAACTAAAATTACATTGCATGGAGGATTCAAGTCCATTATCTCTTGAGATATATCTGACGTAAAGTGTTTAGTCCAGTTCTTATCACTGATGCTCCCTATTACCATCAAATCGACATTGTTTTGTGATACAAACTCCACAAATGCCTTGGCAGGGGACAAACGCAAATCCATAACATGAACCTCTAGTTTTATCTCTGCAATCATGGCTTCTTTTTGCAGATCAACCAACATCTTATCAAACTTATACATGTCATATTCCCGTGAAACCACATCTACTGATGTCATCACATCAAGTCCCAAACCTGCAGGATAACTGATAACTTTTACAAGTGTTATCTTGGAATTGTTTTGCTTTGCAATGTTTAGTGCATTTTTGAATGCCCTGAAAAATACTTCTGATGGTCTGTATGGAACCATGATGTGTTTAACCAATACTCTGGAAACATTTTATGACAATAAGAATAATTCTACAAATTTTGATTTTCTGAAAAACTTTTTTGCGTAATGCGTATTCCACGTTGGTCTTTTTTTATACTTGATTATTGTACATTACAATGATTAGTATGACAAAAGAGATTCCATGTCCCAATTGCAGTATGACCTTCTCTGAGAACATTCGACTTGAAAGGCACGTGAAAAAAGCCCATCCGCCTAAACGAAAAATTGAACCAAATCCCTCAGCCGATTTTAATCATGCGTACATGCCGCACAGTACATTTTTGTAACATTTACTGAAAGGATACAAATTGTGTTATATTGAAGATTTCACTAATATTGTCACTTGAATTTAGATCATAAAATCTTCGGAGATATTATAACTGTGATCATGATTGTTGCGATTACGTGGTCTGCATCTGTTTTACTTCTACAAAATAACGATCCTTCAAGATTTGATTTTCTTACTGAAGAACAAATAGAATCCATCAAACAATTGGAGTCTTTTTGCAGCAATTATTCTGCAACATCAAAAATGTCCTGTATGAATAGAGTTGATGCTGAAATTTCTAAATTTCAAATCGATGGTGCATCCACAAGAGCAATACAACTAGATGATGTCACCATATGTCACTCAATTTACTCAGACATTGACTGCCTATTTGCGGTTGCACAAAAATCTAATAACAAAGATGCTTGTCATGAGATGATTAACTCGCATAAAAAAATCGAATCCTCTGAGGAAAGCAATGTTGAATATCTCAAAGGTCTGTGGGATTATTGCTTGAATAGATACACAGCATCATGATTTTTAAATTCCACGTGAATCTGATTGACTATTTGTGTAATCTATCATATGAACTGTTCATTCCATTTTCTTGACCATTTTACAACCAAATAAACTGAAAGTATCGTTAAACCAATTGATACAATTATGTTAAGAATCATGTATGTTCCGGTGTTGTATTTCCCAACTTGTGATTCTATTGGGGTCATGTGTGGAGGAAGTGTTGGTTCTGGATACATATTTCCGTCATCATCAAAACCTTTCTCAGGATTATTCATTTCATAAAACACTCCTGCAACAACAATAGAACTAACAATAACTGATGGAACCATTACATACAATGCATACAATCTGAGTTTCTTGATTCTATAAAATGCCCACAAATTAACAGGAGATATTATTGCAAAAACAACCTGTCATCCAATGCTAACTTTTCCTTTTGCAGGCATGCTTTCGATGTCTGTCCTGAATTAATTACTATTTCCAATATTGCTTTTCTAAAATTACTTCCACATGAGTACAAAAATATAACAGAATTATTGATAAATCAAAAACATTATTCATTCTTCTCTGCGTATCTGTCTAGTTTTTCAAGCATCATCTGCTTTTTTGAATCATTCAGAAAAGACCCTTCAAAGGAATTTTTTGCCAACGTGTAGATGTCTTTTTTTGTGAGATTCAACGCATCATACACGCTATAGTAATTCTCATTGATGTAACCTCCAAAGTATGCAGGATCATCTGAGTTTACAGTCACTTTTAGGCCCTTTCTTAACATCCGCTTTACTGGATTTTTCTCCATTTTTTTACTACCTTTAGATTATAGTTTGATAGCGGGCAGGATGTCAGAGTGATTTTTCTCTCTGCCAACTCTTTGACTAATTTTTCATCATCCAAGATACAATTTCCGTGGTCGATTCTAGAAATTTTGAGTAATTTGAGATATTTACGAACATCTTCTGCACTACCCTCCTCACCTGCATGGGCCACAGTCAACAATCCACTTTTTTTGCATAATCAAAAACCTTCTTGAATTTTGACGGACTGTATCCTATCTCTGCAGAGTCCAGTCCTACTGCAACAATTTTCTTGTGCTTTAATGCCTCTTTCAAAATACTCATGGCCGAATTTGCACTCAAATCCCTCAGAAAGCACATTATCAGTTTTGATGAGATTCCCCACTTTTTTTCAGCATCCCTCATCGCATCGGATATTCCGTTTAGAACCGTAGTATACTTGATTCCCCTATTTACGTGGGTCTGAGGATCAAAGAACATTTCTGCATGCAACACATTTTGCTGATGGGCTTTTCTTAGATACGCCATGGTCAAGTCATAAAAATCCCTTTTTTTGATCAAGACTTTGGATCTGACATTATAGATGTCCAAAAAATCCTGTAAATTATCAAATTTGTATAATGACTTTAATTCCTTGACCGACTTTTCTTTGAGTTTTATGTTGTTTCTCTTTGCAATTTTGAATAACATTTCAGGCTCTAGAGTGCCTTCAATATGCAAATGTAGTTCTGCCTTTGGAATATTTTGAATAAATTTCTTTATCGCATTGTCCTGAGGTTTGTCAGAATGTCTGGACACTGGCTAAAATCAGTGTTGTAAAATATAAAAACTCAAACATTTTCAGGTTTGAACAACTATTATCCTAATTGTACCAAGAAGATTGGATAATTTTTATCTCGAATTTTAATTTCCACACGAGTATGAAAATCAATCAAAGAACAAAACTAAATTAACGGTAGAATAATACCGACATCTTATCTGTATTATAGATTTCAGAATGGAGAAAAGGTGAGTCAAATTAATTTCAATAATAGGAAGCGGTAAAGTAGGTTCGACAATTGGTTTTCTTGCTGCATCTCATAATATTGATAATGTAACTCTAATCAATGATCACAAAAACAAAGCAGTGGGTGAGGAATTAGACATATCAAATGCAATTCCTGAAGATTCCCAATTGTCTGTAGTTGGAACTGATGATATTTCTAAAATTAAGGATTCCAAGGTTGTTGTAATTGCAGCAAGTACCGGTAAGCTCAAAACAAACAGAATGGATCTTCTAAAAGGCAACCTGCAAATATCAAGAGATTTTGCAAAAAACATTCAAAAATATGCGCAAGATGCAAAAATTCTGGTCATAACAAATCCAGTTGATATCATAACGTATTTTGTACAAAAAGAGTCAGAATTATCAAAAGAAAATGTAATGGGGTTGGGATCAAGCCTTGATTCTAGCAGACTACGCTATCTTCTTGCAAAAGAACTGGATACCAAACAATCAAACATTCACGATTCTCTGGTTTTAGGAGAGCATGGAGATACAATGGTTCCTATACTTTCTAGGGCAAAATATGGAGAAAAGTTAATTTCAGAATCATTAGATTCTATCCAGAAAGAAAGGATAACAAATGACCTGAAACAGTATTGGACAAAAATTGTTGCTATGAAAGATGTATCCTCAGTATTTGGAATATCAAAGATTGCAATTGATGTGATTGATGCGGTTTTGAACGGAAATGAACTATCTACGCCAGCTTCGGTTTTACTTGAAGGAGAATATGGGATATCAAATGTTTGTCTTGGAGTGCCATTGATTATTAAAAAAAATGAAACAACGATTCAGGAGATTGAACTCGAAAAATCAGAATACGATCTGCTGCAACACTCTGCTAAATTCTTGAAAAAACAAATCATGAATTGTTAATTCCATAAAATTACAATCAATCTCTACATTCTATTCTTTTTGATTCAAACTGACTAAACCAGTTTCCACGTTGGTGCGAAATTACACACCATAACTATACCCCCATGCACGTTGTACTGGTTGATAAAACAATTGGAAAAAAGAAGAGATGTAAAAAGAAGAGAGATCAATACAAACACTTACGACGTAACTTATGAATAATTTCTACGCGTTGCTTTTATGCAAAACTTGCAAAACCACATCATAATAGATAGGTTGGAGGTTTCTTCCCGACCGTAGTAACCTCACAACCATCTATTTCTTTTCTTATGAAACATCAGAAGAACTTATGAACAGATCCAAGGAAATCAATCAAATGAAGCGCTTGGTGGTTTTTATCATAATTGCCAGTATTATCTTGGTTGCACCAGACCAAGCCTCTGCCCTGTCTTGCGGAATTCCGTCCTTTGAAGAGGCATACAATCGGCATGATTTGCTATTGCATGGAAAACTAGTTGAAAAAAACATCCCTCCATTGGTCACAAAGACAACCACATTGGTCTTTGAGACAATCAGTGTCTACAAGGGGGAATACCAGGACAAATTTACAGTAAAGGCTGACTTGTCATGGGATGACTATTACCGTGAAGGCGAGGAATACGTATTGTTTGCAGACAAGCAAGAAGATCACCATTACAGGGACCTGTGTGTCAGCGACTATATCGCAGCAAAAGAGATCGTAAAGTTTCTGGATGAGTATGTGGAAGGCAAGGCAACCGGTAGCAATGTGTTTCGTCTTTATGATCTGGTCTCAATCTTTGAGATGATGCAACTGGAATCCAAGATGAACCTTTACAGCCAGATTAATCGAGGAAATGATTTTCTAAACAATCTCCTCAATGAAAAAGCAGAACACGGTTATTCATGTGACTTTGAGGCAGACTTGAAAAATGCAGAAAGATTGTTTGCAGAAAATGTATATGTCTTTAACAAGCTAAGGGATGCCAGCTCAGATTACACTATCACCACTGATGCAACACTGTCAACAAATCCGCAAACAGGACTTGTAGTAATTGAAAGTCAGAAACACAAGGCCATAATCAGCATACTGAATAGCCCCCACTTTAAGAACTGTTTTTTTGTATATGACCAGCAGTTAGTTGACAAAACAATTGATGAACTGGATGTGCATAGGAACAGTCTGGAGACAATATGCAGTGCAGACAACGCGACTAGGATTTTGCCTGATCTGTGCAAGAGTAAAACAATAGGACTCATCAATCCTGCAGATGGTTCAGAATCACAAGTAATTTTGTATGTGATTATGTCTCTGGCAATATTTGGAGGAGTTACTTTTGGATTAGTCATTTACAGGAGAAGAAAATGAAGACCATGTTTTTGATAATGATTGGAATTATCGTGATTGTGATCATCTCATCATCTGTCTTGCTGATTCCCGGTGATCAATTTGCAAACAAGAATACTTCGGGGCGTTTCAACTATCAAAACTCTGAACAAGTGATATCTGAAACATATCTTGGTAAAAATGTAAAGCAATGGCAAAATGAAAGTAACGAAAGCCTGATGGACTATTATGAACGGGAAGGCAAGGACGAGTTCTTTACCAAATTAGGCGCCCTTGTTGTAAAAAATGCGATGATACTCGAACTGAACAATCAAAACATCGAAGTTACGAATTTAGATTTTAACGTGTATTCCGGGATGGTTCTGACTTCACTGCCTCCGCACGTGTCATTTGAGGCATATGTGAATAGCACGGATGGTGACACCTATCGACTGTCTGGAATGACGATGAGGGCTCAAGCAGATTACCCCGTAGGCATTTCCAAAGTGGAGTTCTTTGATACCGGTATGGAACTACCGTTTGAATCGTCTCTTAGTAAAAACAATACGATTATCATCAGGGATGGAAAAGACAACCAACCAAGAGCATCTCCACGCAATTTGCTGGTTCAAGGAAATGAGGGAATTGAAGTCAAGTTTCAAAATAAAAATTCGGTACCCATTAGAATTCAAGGCGATGGGGACTGGCAAAATCCAAATTGGTACGGCCCCACAGTTTTGCCACAATCAGATGCGACCATGACCTTTGATTCTCCCGGAACATATGAGTGGCATTCAAGAACATTGCCTGCTCCTGGAAGCATGGCATCTGATCATATGGGTGGCGGCGCAATCTTCATCATCCCAAACGATATCGATGATCTATCTGTTGAAAACAAGCATGAAATTGGCGCTGTAATATTGCAAAATTCCGAGATACCTTGGAGTGAGATATGGGCCAACGAGGAGGGAATTATGATTGGGTTTAACAGGGCAATTTACGATGCAATTCCTGATGCAGAGGAATACTATACGCAAAGAGCACAGCAACTGATTCCGTTTGATGTTTCCATAATTATAGAAAAGTGGAATTGAAAATGAAGACTAGATACAAATTTCTAATAATTTCTGTTTGTGTATTTTTTACAATATTTGTTCTTGTATTGAGTACCCAATTTTTTTATGTATTTGATGATGGGATATTGCCTATAGCCATCCATTCAAAAATGGATATTTACAAGATTCAGAATACTCCCGACCAGCTTAAAGGAATATTTGCTAGTTGCGCCTGTCAAGAAAGAGTAAAAGACAATCCCGAAACAACCATGCTCTGCACTCAAACGTTAATTGATTGGGAAAACTCTACGCATTACATTGACAATAATCTCTGTAAGTTTATGACCATTGAAAAATATGAGCACGATACAGGTCTCAAGAACGCTTTGAAGAAATGCTGGATTGGGAACAGCGAATTTCTAGATGATGATTTTGTCCTATGGCAAAATAAGACGCATCACATAGATACTGATACTTGTTTGATTACCGAGGCAAAAAATGAAGACTAGGCTTTTGATAATTACTGTACTGGTTGTATCTCCATTTGTGATCTCAGAGGGATTTGGAATGTGTCTTGTAAATGAGGATTGGTATGACGTACCATGCCTTGATGAGGTAATTAATGGAAGATATGTTCAAACTGATGTAAACAGATGGGCAGAATATTATCAGCATAAAGGAACCGTCGTCATGGACGAAAAACGTTCGGAACTAGAGCAGGCAGTCAAGGACGGCAATCTGCAAAACTGGATTAATGAATCAGATGAGAACAGCAATGTCTATGATTATTACTTTTTTTCCGGAAGGGCCCCGAACATAGGCAAACATTATGCTGAATTTGAGGAATTTATGATAAATGAAAGTTCTACCATTCATGATCCTTACGTTGATGATGAACGATATCAGTTGGCTTTGAAAAAAATCCCCACAGGAGGATTTGGAATTGATCCTCAATTCAATATGCTGGTAACAATTGCAGGGATTTTGGCAGGATCCGGATTAACAGTTGGACTCCTTTTGTTTTGGAGAAAAAGGAAATGAAAACTTTTGGCAAGAAATGCAAATGTGATCATTTTGAAAGTGATCACAAGGTGCAAAAATCAATCACTCCCATTCCGAAACTTAGTGATTTGGGGATTCTTTTGCCCCATGCACCAACATTTACTGAAACCATTCGAACTGACTGTAAGGTATGTGATTGTAAAAAATTTAATTCTTAAAGGAGATGTCGGAGTTTTGATAGAAAATGAAAAGTAGACTAACAATGTTTGCACTTGTTAGTTTCTTGCTTCTGCTTTCATCTTTTTCTCAGAATGCGCATGCCTGCTCCTGTGGTGGAAATCCTGACTTTCTCTTAACGTGGATTGGATCCGCAGGAGCATTCCAGGCCAATGTTACCAAAATAGATGAGAATGGAAATAATCAAAAAGTCTATTTTGACATCAATTTGACCCAAAAAGGTCTCTACTTGGGAGAATACATCCTCCAGCAATCCACTTTCAGCACTTGTAATGTAAATTATAACATTGGAGAAACATATCAAATCTTTCTGTGGCCAAGTGAATCTAGATATTTGCAGGCAGATATTTGCAGTACGAAACAAATTTCTGGATTTAATGAGTACTCACATGAAGATGAAAACGGTCAGATTCAGCATTACAGGGAAGATTACAACTTTTTTACTCAATTTGGCCTTGTAAGTATGATTGTTCCAGTATTAATTGCAATAACAATTCCAAGTTTTGTTGTTTGGAGAAAAAGAAAATGAATTCTGCAAATACGCTATTTGTAATCAGTGCAATTCTTGTTCCCTTATTGCTGGTTTCACTGAATTATTCTGCAATTAGTGACTTTTACACCTATCCGTACCTTTGAACAAAGCAGAAATAATTCCAAATTTTTCCACAATCTCAAATCAATTCCAAGAGATACGTGATGAAAAAGACTCTACATGCCATACCACACCATCGATGAATCAATACTGCTACAAAAAACCTAGGATATTTGATGAGCAGGAAAAAGATCATCTGTATTCTTTTATCATCGGCAACAATGACATAAATGGAGAAATTCATTTTGACCGTGTGGGTCTGGAAGGAGGCATTTTTACAATAAAAAACATCGTCCTGGTTGATGAGAATACCGCACTCATGACATTTGCAGACAAGAGTTATCGTATTGGAAACAAGGACAGGACAGACTATGAAATCACTGACAATTTTGAATTTACTACAGTTGTAGAAAAATATGACACATTCATCACGCATTGTGGCAACTATGAGGGAACAGGTGCAACTCTGGTACAATATCTGGGAGTTACAACCATCGAAGGATTGGATTATTTTGTGACATGGCATACGGTGATAGTGCCAGAGGAGAGATTCACATGCAAGTATCCTGAACTCATCCAGTACAGCTTGAAACATGATTTTGGAGATCTTTGAGATAGGAAATGAAGACCAAACATTTGATGATAATTGGAGTTACCGTTACATTGGCAACCATCTTCTTTGTTTTGGGCCCATCACAAGGCCATATTGCCGAATATTTTCTCACTGATGAGCAGTTTGAGGAAATAATCTTGAACAATGATAACGAGGACAGATATTTTGCACATGATGAGTCGTTTGCAGACGAATCCAGGGTAACAGGAAACATGGCGCAAGAAATTTGCTCCATTACTGGCGGCGAATGTCCTCAGAATTATTTTGCAAATGTTTTGGATGATGGATCTAAAATGGTGGCAGTGACAAATTGGGATGCAGACACAAAAATAGAAAAATCATTTGTTTTCGTCATTAAAAACAATACTTTGAGTTATGATGTGAGGGAAAATGAAAACTAGATACAAAATAATTATTATCGTTACAGTAATTGCAGTTGCGATTCCAGGGATAATGATTTTTGTGGCTGTACCATTGATGATTGCAACCAATGCATATTCAGGTTTTATCATGTCATCTACTTCTGATGAAACATTTGAAGAAGATTTTGGAAAAATATCCGAGGTGAAATTTTTTATGGAAAGATACCCAAATTTTACTACAAACCATTCAGCAGATTTCTTGGGATGGAAAATAATCAGTTATGACGCAGATGTTGGCAAGAATATTGTCCACTTGTCAGTCAAAAAAAGTGTTTTACATCAAGGTGTGAAAGTCAGTGCAGGTTGTGAGATTGATGCACCTTCTAGTTACACATTAAATATTTTGGATGATAAAGTGACTGATTATTTAAAAAATGAGTTTTGTTTGGAGAAATAAAATGAAAAGTAAACTTTTGATAATTGTTGCAGTGGGTTTAGTCCTATTTCCACTAATCCCACTACTGCAACATCATATTGGAAATCAAGTTATGGTAGATAATTTTTCAGTTGGTGGCAGTACTGTTTGGCTAATCTCTATTGTTTTTTCTATGATGTCGTGGTTTTTGTTTGCATGGGCATCAAAGAGAATCAAAGTAGAAGGAATTCCTTTGAGTGTAATTTCAGGATCTGTTTTAATTATTCCATTTAATGATGTGTTAGGGCCAATGGCTGCAGTAATTGTCGGATTGGTTGCAGGATTTGTGGCATTTATGTTCCACAAACACATCACCAACAGGGACAAAAAATCCCTGATAATCACCATTGCCATTGCCACTGTCACAGTATCTTATCTTGTATTATCTGTGATGATAATTCTGGCATCAAACACCCTTCACATGTGGGACACTGGAAATGGCATCGGTGAATGGAGTGGAACAGCCGATGGAATGGAAAGACAAGTTCACTTCGATTGGAGAACTGTGGAAACTATCTGGATTGTCATTTTAGTAATACCGGGAGTAATCATAGCTTACAAATTTTATGAGAGAATTAAATTAAAATATTAAAAATTGACCGAAGAAAAATGAAAATCAGATACAAAATATTTTTAATCGCTCTTTGCGTGCTGTTTGTTTCATATGTGCCAATAATCTCATCCGCTCTCGGACCTGAAGATGTTCTTAATCCTGCCAGCATCATATATTTTCCAAGCGTTGTGATCCAGCTTGCTGCCAACGAAGGCAATGGAATAATCTGTGTTGACGCTTGCGGTCCATGCAGTGCGTGGGGTCCTCATCACCTTCTAGTGGACGGTGAGTGTAAGATTCCAGACAGGGTTGAAGATTGTTATTCCATTTCACCGCCAATGGAGTGGGAGTTTATAAATAACAACTGCATCCCACTATCTGGAGTTTACAATTATAACAATACAATACCGCATGATCCCGAAGAGTTTGCAAATCATGACAGTCCAAATATAGATTATTTGATAGTTTTTGAAACTGGGGAGATTTTTTCCGGACAGTACATGATTACTAATGGAACAGTCCAGAGAATTTCTTTTATTGAAAATTCACGAACCCTCACAGTTAACCTAGAGCAGACAGGAAATGGCACAATAGAATTAATTGCATATTTTTGGCTGTTTTATCCAAGTAATATCGAGGCAGAACAAGGTTATGATGTGTATGCAGACGGTAAAAAAATAGAGCATGTACAACGTACGCTATCCCTGTTTGAGATACCTTTTGAAAAAGATACAAAAGAAATTACAATAGCAAGAAAAATTCCATAGCAAATCAATTCTTAGAACACTTTATGAATCCCAATTTAGATGGTAATCTGCATGGTCATCTTATACGCAATCATTGGAGCCATAACGACTATCGGGGCTATCTTATTACGATACTATCTGGCAGAACGCAAAAAAGCACCAAGAAATGACAAGTTTTGCTATAATTGCAGCCTAAACTTTCCAAACAAATACACCGTGTGTCCGAAATGCGGAATAAAATTCGGCAGTTGAAAATGAAAACCATTCTTTTGATAATAATCGGAATGCTTTTCTCAGTTAGTCTTATCATGTTACCCGTATATGCTGTAGAAACTTTTGACGGCAAGGCTTCATTTGAAAGAGTGCCTGAAATTATAATTTCAGATGTGCCAAATGAGTTTGAGATAAAATTACATTATGTGGGGAAACCGTATGTTTTGTACGATCTTACTCCAATAATTGACATTAATCCAGAATCAGCCATCCCATTTGTACAAATTGAAACTGTGACATCCGAATTATATCCATCAGTACCGGGTAGAATTCCAGTTATAATCACAATTGACAAAGATATTCCCCATCAAAAGATATTCCTCAGTGTTAGTTATGATGCAAAGGGAATGGGGGATATTCCATACAAAAGTTCGTGGTCTGACTTTTTAACGCTTGAAATTGGGGATGATCAAGACTACTCAACAACTGAATCTCTTGCAGAAGAGCAGATTCTCATGCTCGTAGATGATGGCATAAAAATAACATACTATACAGGTCAGAACATTATCTCGTCTTTTTTTAATTCAGAATCCTCATCAGTGATATTTGAAACTGAAAATAATGCGACTTTGGATGCAAAGGTACCAAAACTACACAAACACGGTGAGGAATTATTTGTACTCAGAAATGGCGAAGAAAGTATTGTAGACAAACAAGTAGATGATTGTTTTTATCATGTAACACTTGAGACGCAAACACCGGAAAAAATTGAATTTGTTATTAGTTATTGGCCTGAACAGAATACAAAATTAGCAGACAAATGTGAAAAGATCTCATCAGCCCCATCAAAACAACTAAAGTTTGGAATTAATTATTATGACATATTGTGCAAGCAAGGACTAGAACTTGTAATAAAATCCAGTGACTCTTCTCCTGCATGCGTTCATCCCGAAACTAAGGCAAAACTCTTTGAACGCGGATGGACAGATGACGCAAACATCAGTGGTGAAAGTTCTAGACATTGCTATCTCAAGCCAGAAACAGGTCTTTGCAAGGCAGCAATTGAGAAATACTATTTTGATTGGGAAACTAATTCATGTAGATCATTTACCTGGGGAGGATGTGGCGGAGTAGTTCCATACGATACGTTGGAATCTTGTAAGAATCTTTGCAATTAGGAGAAAAAATGATTGGAGAATTTTTTCGCACATTATGCAAATACCGATTGTTTCACGACTATCAGAAAAATGAAAAGGGTGAAGAGCGATGCTCATTTTGTAATAAAGAAAGGAATTATGATGACGTTGGTGGCTTTTTACCGTGATGAAAAAATGAAAACTAGTTTTCTAATCATTATAGGTGTCATTTTTGGAATCATAATCCTAGTTGCACTGACTGCATTTGTTGTTCCAATAATTGAGGCAAATCATCAGAAGGAATGCGTCTATGATGGTGGAAAGGTTACAGGATTTTTAAAATGCACTATAATTCGTATGGATTATGCTGTTGATTCCCCAACAGTGTTTATCAATCTAGGTGCAACTGATCCTGAAAATAAAAATTCTGTCTTTCCAAAAGAGATAACCGTTGTACTGGGAGAAAACAGCACAGTTACATGGATTAATACAGACGGCCAGCAACACTTTATCAATTTTAAAAAATGGGCAATCGGTCCACTGAATCAAGGGGACAAACAATCGATTACGTTTAACCATACTGGAGTGTACAAGTATTTTTCAGCAGACTCGCCATCCATTTCAGGTTCTGTAATTGTAAAGTCTGGTTTAGACAGAAATGAACTAGACAATTTTGCATCCATTCTAGCTGAAATAAATGAAGAGTCAATCATTCATCAAAAGAATAACAATCAGGAAAAATCTGAAATACAACTGAACCTGATGAAAGAAAAACAAAAAGAGATTGCATCAAAAATCCTTGGGGTAGATATTTCTAAAGCATATGTTGCTGAAGGTTGGAACTATCCATTCAAGGAATCATCAGAGGTAACGATGTTTAATCCAGAATTTGAAAAACCAGTATGCAGCATTTCGGAAAAAATTCCCGTACATCTACAAATAATTCAACAGTCCGAGATGTTTCAAATGTTTGTCGAAAAGTATTCTCAACATCGATTGATGATAGACATTTCTGATGAAAGATACGGTGAGGGATTGGTCCACTATGATCTCATTGCAACATCGGATGATGAATCATTTACCGCAAGAACATATTTTCATCTGGATTCATGCACTGATGAGATGAAATGGCCATACTTTCTACTCTGTAAGGACACCAGAAGTGAGGAGCACATCGCCACGAGAATAAAGTCAGAGATAATCTCCAGTCTTGAGAACAATGAATTTTGCAATATCGAGTTTGAGCCATGGCATCAAGATCTTCTCGACTATCAAGCCAAAATTTCAGAAGAACTGCACAGACTTGCTCAGGGAAAAGTCCCGATAGATTCAGAGGGTGTTCCATCACAGAATTTCTTTTCAGATTTTGAAAGGTTGGGATTGCTAAATGACATTATACGGTATTATGAATCAGAAAATTTAGACTATGAAAAGATGCAGGAGGATGTTGCAGAATACAACAAGAAATTTGGCAGTCTTCCTGACGAATTTTTGGAGTTGATTGAGAAGAGAAAATGAAGACAGTCATAAAAGATTCTCTTATGTCTCTAAAAGAATCTAGACAATGCTCCTAAAACTCCCATTGCAGCACCAAATACAATGTGAATAAAAAATAAAATGCAAATTGCAGCTACAATTGTAATAATTGTATTTTTGAGACTAAATCCATTTAGTATTCTTGTTGCCTTTACAAGTAACAACAACGTCCATCCTCCAAAAAATACTGCAAAAGCATAAGACATTATGGAAGATGAGAAAAAATCCACAACATAACTTTGAGATAAGTCTTGGTCAAAGTCAAGTGAATTGCCTGCATCTTCCATGTACAAGTAATTTGTCGTAAATGATGTTGCTACTCCCAATCCTATTGCACTTATGATTGATGGAATCAGGCAAAATGATAGTATGGTCACTGCTTTGCCATAGCTTGCATTTCCGCCAAGTTTTTGCCCTACCCAGTAAATAGCATAAATTAGAACAAAATTTTGAATTATGGAAATTACTATTCGCATCACAAGTGACACGGATTTCATTAACAACAGATCTTGTTCAGAAGGGCCTCCCCATTGATTCATTTCTACCAAGTTAGGAAATATTACTACAAGTCCTGCAATTGCAAATATTGCAAGTGCCTGTCTATAATGTGGAGAAAAATCCTGAGCAATTTCTTCAAAACAGGAATTAGGCCTAGTTATTACATTAAAAATTAGTTTATAATTCATTTTTTCAAAATTCTTCTTCCACGTGGGTCTTTTATTTTACTTCATAACTATATCCCCCTGCACGTTGTACTTCCAATCAAATTTGAACCAGTCTAATGTAAAAATATAACCGCCATCTAAATGTCCGAAACATCAAAACAGTCAAAATAATCACGTTTTCATCTGAATCAATAGTATCTCTTTAATTCCAGTTTGAATAACTTTCATGTTATGACAAAGATATCTTACACTGGAGCAAAAAATTTCAGAAAAGATACTATACTATTGCTTGAGAAAATTGTTGCCATGGTAGATGACTATG
>JAOTSS010000080.1 GCA_029864805.1 Candidatus Nitrosopumilus sp.
AAAGAAACAACCTGCAGGATTAGACTTGGCAAAGATGTTTGGTAATATTTTGATGAAGAGATCATTTGATTCAGTTGGTTCATGGCATGTCAAAGGATTGTTCCTTGGTATGATGCACTTTCAAGACAAATACAACGAAGACTTGGAAAGACTACAAAGATGTGATATTCACTATCTCACTCCGGATCTTAGAATAGTCCCATTTTGTGCATTCAATGTAATTCCAGAATGGTATAGGGATAGAATCCAAAAGAAATATTCTATCACTGTAGAGGAATGGGAAGAACGAGAAGGCGTCAAGTTAGAAGATGGTCTGTATCGTGGTCTTATGAGACGTGGAGCAGGTGATGAACTTGCTGCTGGCTGTGCAAAAAGTCAGATGTTCCATGATGCAGCACAAGCAACAATGTAAATCTAATTTTTAAAAAATCCATTATTCTTTTTAAAAAGAGTAATAACTATTCAGTCTCAAACAGACTTGTTGATTAGACAATTCCAATTATTTAAAATAAAAAATCTTGATTTTAAGATAAATCATCTGTTAATAATTGGAATATTAATTCTAGCATTTTCTATTTCTTTTCTAATTCGTTATCAACCTGCGGAATATGGGTTTGAATTAAATGAATTTGATCCTTTTTTTAATTTCCGTGCAACTCAATTTATTGTAGAAAACGGTCTTTCTGAATATTTTCAGTGGCATGATGATATGAGCTGGTATCCAGAAGGACGTAATGTATCCGGAAGTTCACAAGTAATGTTACATATAACAACTGCAGTAACATATCAAATTTTTGGAGGTGACTCTTCATTATATGATTTCACAATTTTATTTCCGGTAGTTGTTGGCTCATTAACGGTAGTCATAATTTTTTCACTAGTTAGAGTCTTGGGTGGAACTACTGCAGGTCTCTTTGCAGCGTTATTTTTTTCAGTATCTTTACCCGTTATATTGCGAGGAACTTTGGGCTGGTTCAAGTCTGAACCTCTCGGATTATTTTTTGGATTATTGGGATTGTGTTTCTTTCTGAGTGGTTTCAAATCTGAAAATAAAAAAATCGCTTTGGCCAAGGTCATTACTGGAGGAATCGTATTAGGTTTTGGACTTGCATCGTGGGGCGGAATCCAATTCTTTGTAATTCCTATAGGAATTTTTATTTTAGCAGTACCTTTTGTTAGAAAAGATTTTGGATTCCTAATGCAAATAATTCCAGTTTTTACCATTTCCTTTTTATTTACAGCTACTATGTTTGAAAGACCTGGACCCAGTTTTGTTTTTGGACTTGGGGGTTTTTCCTTAATTATTCCAACTTTGTTTTTGATAACATGCATATTTGTTCAAAAAATAAGTAAACCCAAAAATCAAATCAGAAATGGTTTATTTCTCTTATTTGTTGTTATTATTATTGGTTCATTCTTGATCATGATCAATGTAGAATCTAATTTCTTACCTTTGCCTAGCTTCAGATATCTTAATGCTATTAATCCCTTTTTGACAACAACAGATCCATTAGTTGATTCGGTTTCTGAACATGCTACTACCACCCTCCAACAATCTTTTTTCATGAATTCTGTTTTGATGATTTTTGCTGGTTTGGGTATTTGGATAATTTTTAATAAAATCAAATCAAAATCCATGAATTATTTTTCAAATGATATGATGATATTTGTACTAATTTTTGCACTAACCGGATCGTATGTAAGCTCCGCTTTTGTAAGACTAGAACTTTTTGCCTCAATCTCTATAATCATTCTTTCTTCTATTGGTTTATCAATTCTTACAAGGGAAATAATGCACTACAAAAAACTAATCCATCCAACTCAAGGTAATATGCTAAAGATTTCTTTTAGTATGATAATTGTTATTCTAATTATTATTCCCTTAACAGTTCCTGCAAATGGAAATTGGATTACTTCTATTAATACTCCGCCAACAATTTTGAATGGTGGAACTGCATATAATGTTTCAACAAATGATTGGAAGGAAACCTTAGAATGGATAAAGCTAAATACTCCCCCAAATTCGGTGATTGCCTCGTGGTGGGATTATGGCTATTGGATAACCACAATGTCTCAAAGAACTACTCTGGTAGATAATGCTACAATTAGTACATCACAAATTCAAAAAATAGCTGAAATATTTCTTAGCACTCCTAATGATGCATGGAAAATGCTTCAAGAAATGAAGAGCGACTATGTGGTAGTTTTTGTTGCTGGACAAAAATTGAACTTTCAAGATGAAAAATCTCTTTATACTCTATCTGGAGGAGGTGATGAATCAAAGAAACAATGGTTTATGCGTATAGTTGGCGTCCCACTAGAAAAATATCTCTATTCAGATGGAATTAGCGGAACCGATTATTTTTGGAATGAAACATTACTTGGTAAAATGTTTCCATTTTCTTTGGTAGGCTACATAAACCCAAATAACAACAATCAACAATCACTCGAATACATTCCTGGTTTTACTGCTGTATATACAGATAACATAAAATATCCTTCTGATGGTAATGGTCCATTTCGATTAGTCTATGCTTCATCATCTTTTACAGAACAAAAAATTGGACCAGTAATTGGAGTATTTGTCTATGAAGTTAACAAAGATTATTTATTGTATGGTAATGAATAGGTCAAGTCATACATGCTCAATCTAAATTTGCGTTGATGTTGATTTGAATAACAGAAACAAAAAAGTTATTGTAATAATTCCTGCTAGAAATGAGAGTCAATTTTTAAACTTTACCTTAACAGCTCTAAAAAAACAAACTTTGACTCCATATAGAATAATCGTCGTTAATGATGGATCTACCGATAACACTCATGACATTGCAAAAAAGTCTAATGTTGAAGTTATTGATCTTGATGATAGAGGATTTAGAGCTACTGGCCAACCGATTTTAGCATATGTAATTAACAAAGGATTAGAAAACATACTTGATAATGAATGCCAATACATTATGATACTTGGTGCTGATCATGTACTTCCACCTGATTATATGTCCAAACTTATTGCAATTATGGATGCAAATAGATCACTTGTTATCACATCTGGTATTATCAAAGGTGAATCCCAAAGAGACACCTCTCCTAGAGGTTCAGGCAGAATCATAAAATATGATTTTTGGAAAAAATTAGGATTACATTATCCTACTTGGTATGGATTTGAAAGTTATATTGTCTATAAGGCACTTATTGAGTCATACAAAATCCAGGTTGTTAGAAATGCTGTTAGCTGGTCGCAAAGACCAACTGGAAAAACTACCAATTACAAAAGTTATGGTAAAGCAATGAGAGCATTAGGATATCATCCATTATATGCAATAGCCCGAATTACTTTGACAATTAAAAATAATCCAAAAGGCGCAATGAACATGTTTTTAGGTTATTTACATTTACGTGTTAAAAAATATGATATTGCATCAGATGTATGTAAATTTCAATTCAATGAAATTAAAATAAAAATAATGTCAAAATTTCATTTGTAAAAGTTCTTAATATTTTTAAGTATTTCCAAATCTATTTCATTAAATCAACAAATTGAAAGTCTATCCAGTAAAACTAAAGATAATGAATTATGCTTAAAACCTACATAATCAAGTACCGATAATGAACAACGTTAGAGTAACATATTCTGGACTAATAGCTTTTGTAGTAGCACTTTCTAGTGTATTTACTGGATTAATATTCACAACAATTGTCACTCGTCAACTATCTGTTGAAGAATTCGGTACATGGTCTTTGATTGGAAATATTGTCACTTACTTCATAATTGGTGAAGGTATAATCACCTATTGGACAATAAGACAGATAGCAAGAGGCGAAAAAATTGGCCGAACAACTGTCTATTCAAGTATTGTATATTCAATTTTATGCATTCCAATTTTCCTAGTAATTGTCTTTGTAATTGCAGATACTAGTAACGCAATTCTAAGCTCAATGATTTTAGCAACAGTTCTTGTACCAGTATATGTTATAAACAAAGGAATAACCACAATAAATCTTGGTACCAAACCTCAAGTTATCAGTTATGGCATAATAGCATTTGAAATATCAAAAATCCCCGCAGGTCTATCTTTTGTATATTTCCTTCAGATGGGTCTAGATGGAGCAATTTTTGCACTCTTGATTGCAAATATTCTAAAAATTAGCATTCAGGTTTTTCTTACTAGGGAAGATATCCGAAATAGATTCAATCTAGATGTTGTTAAAAGATGGCTCAAAAACTCTTGGGTGTCAATATATTCAACATTTCCTGACATACTTCAGTGGTTAGATATTTTACTATATCCGATCATTACGGGTTCTATTGTTGGTCTTGCTTTCTTTAGTGTTTCAAATACAATAGCTTTCCTTACATATCACTCCAATCTAATTTCTCAAGGTCTTTATTCAAAATTACTTGGAGGCGGTAAATCTAGACATATGCAAGAAAACTTTGCACTTCTGTTATACTTTGCAATTCCATTATTGACCACATCCATAATTTTTTCCAAACCTATTCTTTTTTTGCTAAATCCAATATATCAGGAATCATCATTTGTTGTAATTTTACTTGCTTTTAAGACATTTTTCTTTACATTAGGTTTAACACTTCAAACTTCATTGTTAGCAATAGAAAAAATTGATTTGAAAGAAAATTCAACATTTTCTGAACTGGCAAAAAGCAAACTGATATTCATTCCTACAATCAGATACATAAAACTAGGAATCTATCTTGCAGTTTTGATCATTCTGTTAGTCTTATTCTCATCCAAGAATTTACCTGAAAGTGAACTTGTAACAATATGGGCTGCCCTTTCTCTAATTGTCGAAGTTCCCTTCTTTATTTTTATAGTATTTTTAACAAAAAAACACATTCAATTCAAATTCCCAATCTCTAATTTCTTAAAATACTTGTTTGCATCCTTGGGATTGGCATCTATTTATTTTCTGACATCTAACTATCTGATAATATATGATGACAGTATTTTCAAATTCTTACCTCCATTACTTTTACAATTAACCCTTTGTGCTGCTGTTTATCTTGGGATCACTTACATCATTGATAAGAAAACCCGTCAATTATTCAAATCAGTAATATATGAACTTAGAAAATAATGAATATCTCATTTTAAAATATTTGATTACAAAAGAATTTCTCAATAGTATTGGTTAACAAACTATGTACATCTTAGCAATGTTATATCTAAAAAATACATGTAGGATGCTGAAAATGGCAATTTTTAGATGAAGTTCATAAATTTCTGGAAAATCTACTAAAAATATTTCAAGATTTTATTGGGAGATATTGTATGATGCCCAATCGTTCATTGATTGATGAAGAGTTATTTTGACAAATTGATAAAATCAATAACTTGTTCTAGAAGAAAGTTAAAAATGCTTAATCAATCGCCAAAAATATGTCCAGAGAAAATAATCATGCAATTCAAAATAGTGTTGAAAATTACAAATTATTTTTAATAAAATTGATTGATTCTACAGGTGTTGGATCAATTCCTGATAAGACTGCTTTGTAAATTGAAGCATAGTCTAAAAGATACACCAATCTCATTAATTTTGTTAAAATATTGCCTTCTCCTGAGAAAATTTCTCTATATTCTATATTTCTTCCATCAAAAAATCTCTTTAAGATCTCCCATCTTTCTTTTGTCTTGATATAATCATCAGCACCTTCAATCATTATTGGAATGACACTACTTCGTTGTTCCCATGAAACAATACCATTGTGGGATGATTCAACCACATCTTCTGTTATTGCATGCATTTTTGTATTTTCTTGTAGTGAATTTTTGAATCTAACTGCTGCCGCTTGTAATCCTGCAGGATAATAAATCAATGGAATTCCTGATATCCACTCTGCTAAATTCAATGCAGGATTATCTACTGTTAAATTTTCTGAATTTATACTACTACTTAATTTCTTCATCTCGATAATTGATTCAGAAATCTCATTCGCAGGGATGGGTATTACAGGATTTAACACCTTTAACATAGAATACAAAAATCCAGTAAATGATCCCCTGGGAGAATGTACTTTAGGAATTTTTCTATACGCTATTTTTTTCTTCATACAAAATTTTTCCATTTCCCCTCCTGATGAAAAAGCGATGACTTTGCAATCTTGTCTACTTGCAGAATCTAGTATTGTCAAAGTTTCATCAGTGTTACCAGAAACGCTAGTAGTCACAACAAGAGTATCTGAATCAACAGTTTTTGGTAAAATATACCCTTTTACAATTGAAACATGAATATTTGTTTTCGATAAAATTGAGGAGAATACTGAACCAATAGCACCAGAACCACCCATACCTGCGAAAACTATATGATCTATTCCTTGAAATTTCACTGCTTCTAACGATACATTATAGGATTCTTGTGCAATTTCAGGCCATCTATCGTAAACCTCATACATTTTTTGACTGTCAAATTTTTGTAATGTTGGCAAATCAAGCAAGTATTTTTAAAAAACCAGATGGGGATATAACATTTGATAAAAATTTCTTAGGTTGATTTTAAATATAGTTCTAAAAATTCTATCTTAAATGGAAAATACTGATATCCAAATCCACCCTTCATTAAGAACAGTAGAGTGGAAAGATAATAAAGTAATAATGATTGATCAAACCAAATTACCTAATGAACTTGTTTTTGTAGAATATGATGATTTTAATCAAGTAGCAAATGCCATCAAAACTTTGGTAGTAAGAGGGGCTCCTGCAATAGGTGTTTCTGGCGCATTTGGATTGGCATTGGCAGTTTTACAAAGCAAAGCAACAACAAAGGATGAATTAATTTCAGATTTAGATAATGCAAGAAAAATTCTTTTTGCAACTAGACCTACTGCAGTAAACTTAGGTTGGGGATTAAAGAAAGTCATGAACGTTGCGGAGTCTGGAAATTCAGTTGAACAGATAAAAGAATTAGTGATATCTGAAGCTAAAAAAATGGCAGAAGAAGATATTGAAATAAACAAAGCAATGGGAAAGAATGGCTCTATCCTTTTTGATAATAATGACACCATAATGACGCACTGTAATGCTGGTGCATTAGCTACAGTTGCATATGGAACTGCATTGGGTGTAATTAGAGCAACTAGAGAGAGTGGAAAAAATGTCAAAGTAATAGCAACTGAAACAAGACCAATACAACAGGGTTCAAGACTAACCGTTTTTGAGCTAAAACATGACGGATTTGACGTTAGTCTAATCCCAGATACTGCTGTAGGTTACTCTATGGCAAATGGATTAGTAAACAAAGTTGTAGTTGGTGCTGATAGAATTGTTAAAACTGGTCATGTTTTTAATAAAATTGGAACTTATCAAGTAGCTAC
>JAOTSS010000081.1 GCA_029864805.1 Candidatus Nitrosopumilus sp.
TTATTTTCTTTCTAGATGTTCCTTTAGCAGTTGTTATCATCATATTGCCTGCTTGAACTAATCGTTCATCTTCTTGATTTCTGAATGTTTGTCCAGACCATGCAGATGTAATTAGCGGTTCTTGAACTGTATGAGTTCCTTTTTGGGTGGATCTTCTTACAGTTGTAGGGATTGATTTATTCATATATTCATATTTTATGTAATAGGTATAAGCATCCTGTTAACATTGTTTACAATATTATTAGATTCATACATAAATACAAGTGAAACTAATACAATAAAGCAGATGTTCTAAGATCTTTATCGGCCCATAGAAATAACGTATGTTCATGTCCTGATATGATCTTCAAAAATTTGGACATGTTTGTTCTTTGAATTTCATCAAGTATTTCTTCAATGTTATCATGAGTATCAAAATCAATTATTCTGAACATCTCTTTTCTTATTGGTTCCATATCATTTCATTAGTTCTTTATCAAATGGATCTGAAATTATCTACTTTTTTGAAAAAATTACGTATGTAATAAGAGAATTTTTTGGGTCTATATGGGATTTGGTTACTGGTAATTAATTTTCAATTTTTTCTTTTTTTGAAGCAAATTACTTACACGTGGGTCTTTTTTTCAACCTACTAACTATGTCCCCATACATGTTGTGCTGGGGATGTAGTTAAGGCGGTTATTTCAATACCCACGTGGAAATTGTTGTTGATTTGATTTTCATTGTAAAAGATTCAAAAAGTAGATAAAATGAGAAATCACTATCAACTATCTCATAGTGATTTTTTAAATAAAATGAAGAGAATTGTGGCGTAAAATTTGATCTAAAACCATAGTCAAAGACAATCTCTGATGTTTTTTGGCAAGTCTATCTTTTATCAGACTTTGTGGCATCTAATTGTCCATTATCTGAGTGAACGAATTTTTTTCTGAGACCTGAAATGATATTTTCAAAGATTTCTTCTCTTTCTTCTTTTGTCATGATGTAATAGGTAGTTTATCATACATAAAGAGAACCTGAATCTTGGATTCTGGACTCTTTATTCGTCACATTCTAGAAAAACTAATGCTGTCGGTACAGACAAAGATAAAACAGAAATAATTTCAGAATTGTTTTGTAGTACAATGAAATGAATTAGAAGTGTGTCTATCTGCGTCCATTTTTATCCCCTATTTTTAGCATAAATTTTTGCTTTAACTGATCTAGGTCTAGTTCTTAACAGCATTCCACAACAAGGACATGAATAACCATCCCATTGAACAAAAATTTCACATACATTACACCTTTTCTGCCCTGAAGCATATCTGTACTTATGTAATCCATCAGATTTTGCCTTGTATTTATGACAAACTCCTTTACATACCATTGACAAGAATTTCCTTTTTTTCAGATTTCATCTTTAGTAATTTTTCTTTGTATTTTGAGCTACGAGGGGTCAATCTCAGCCTGTAATTGCAACAAGGACACCAAATTCCATCCCAATTGAGAAAGAAATTACATGAATTACACCTTTTCTGCCCTGAAGCATATCTTCCCATAGTTGTAGGCTTTTTTGCTTTATACCTATGACAAATTCCGTTACAAGTGATACCCATACAAAATTACCTCCTAAAAATTCCCCTCAAGAACTGCATGTCGTTATTATTAAAAAATATGATCTACTGAAAAATTAATTTGTCAATAAATTGTAATGAATATATTCCAAGATTAATGATGACGGAATTAGGTTTTTATAAAATCAGTTATAATTAAGAGTATTGGGATCCAAAGAAATTGAACAATTAGCAAAAGAGATTTTCAATGCTGATTCACAAATTATTCATCTAGGTTTAATAGATTTGGAAGGAAATGTCTTACTTGACCAATCTTCAGCCGCATCTATTCCAATGGAACCTGATCCTGATAGAATAGAGTTTTACAATCAGCTTGGTGTGAGACGAAACACTAGAGAACACTTTGATGAAGCCTATGGAAAGACAAACTATGTTCATATCACTAGAGAAAAAATGCAGCAAATGATTTTGTACTTGCCAATGATTACAATTTATCTTACTTTGGAGAAATCTATCACTCCTGAAGAAGTAAAGGTTGCTGCTCAAAAAATAAAATTCATAGACAACGAATTAATTGCAAATGCAATCAAATCCTAAATAGTTTTAACTTGATCAAAACTAAGGCATTATAAAAAATTGGTTAATCATGGTGGCAGTTTTTAAAATTTTCAAGACATTTTCATAATCTTATGTAATTATGAAAAATATCTACGGGTTAATAGAAAAGGATTATTGATTGAGTTGAAGGTTATCTGTTATTCTTAATTGCTTTTTGTACTAAAGTCATGACATGCTATGAGTGGTTTGTTCTTTTTATACAAATACCCGACACAGAATTTTCTCTAATTTCAATTTAGTATTAATTACGAATTTTTAGAAAAATAATTTCAGATATGATTCAGTGTACCATGTTTTCATCTGCAACTATCTTTTCAAATTCCCTGAAATCAATCTCTTCATGTTTAATGTTGGCAATATCCAATCTTGAATTTGTTTTAGAAAAATCATCCAAATCTACAATGTCAAGATCTCTTTCAAATATTCTTAAAACATTTTTTATTTTTTCATAGTCATCCTCATCCAATTTTCTTATTGCTGCTCCCTTACCAGTTGTCGTTCCTTGTTTTGCGTATATTATACCTCCAACCATGCCTGCCCCAAATAATTCACCAGGTTCGCCTAAATTCATCAAAATCCCATCTGACATGTATAACCCTGAATTGAATCCGGCCCCAAACGTGACCAAATTGCCGCCTCTTGCCTGAGCCATTGCTCTTTCCATGCAGCCCTTTCTGACTAGAATGTCAACTCCATGGCTGTAACTGGTGGATTGGTTGTTCTGTCCTACAAGCTCAGTAGCTAGGCCATCTATTACAAATTTTCCACAATATCCTTTATCTGCCAAGCCATTTTCTGCATGACCCTTTACTGTCCAAGTCCCATTAAAATTACAAAATGCCCCAAAAAAGTTTCCTACATTTCCCTCTACTGTCAGGTTCAAATTTACAGGCTCTGAGAAACCAAAAATGCCAATTCTGTAGAGCGCTCTGGGATTTTTTATGGTTATGTTGTTTTCACCGTCTTCAACCTTTTTTCGTAGTATTGAGTTTGTTAAATTTTCATAAAGAATGGGGGCACTTGTAACATCTCCAAATTTTTCAATTGCAGCATTTTTTAAACCTTCTGGAATGGATACTTGGAATCTTTCGTGTAATTTTTTCTTTAATAATTCAAATTCGTTAGAACCTGAACTTATAGAAGATACATCGTTTGCCAGAGCTCTTATTTCATCAATATCTAGTGTGTACATTTTTTAATTCCTGTAAAAGATCCTTGGTTTCCCAGGGTGGGGGGTCTCTATTTTTGTTGTAGCTCCTACAACATCAAGTGCCGACAAATCAGTTGCCATTGCCCAAAATGGAGGATGATCAGAATCTCCAGGATTATATCCTATGATGCCTTTTCTTGTCCCAAATTTATCCCGTACAATAGCAATCGAATCCGCAGTGGCAGCTATGTAAGTAAAGGGGCCATCAGCCTTTGCGACAAATTCACGATGTGCCCTTTCTATGTCTCCATGTTTGAGAATTTTGCTTGCTAGAAAAACGGCGATGACTTCTGAGTCACTATCAGTATGAAATGTAAATCCTTCCAATTCTAGCGAATCTCTTAACATGTTATAATTTGTAATCTCCCCATTGTGAACTATTGCAATATCAGGTACGATTGTAGTGCTGAACGGATGAGTATTGTATGGAGTTACCCTGCTGCTTGTTGCAATTCTTAGGTGACCTATGCCATGAGAACCATTCATTTTTCGTATGCCAAATTTTCTATCAAGGTCTCTAGCTAACCCAGTTTCTTTGAGTATTGTCATTTCATTTTCAAAACTAAAAAAGTGACATTCAGAATCTTGGCTTAATTTTTCTAAATTTTCAGGTACATTTTCTGATGAGGATTCAACCTCATCAATGCTATAATTAGACATTCCTTCTTTTCTGAAATTTTTTATCTTGAAAGAGTCTCCAGCATTATTTTTGTCAAATATAGCAATTCCGGCTCCATCCTGAGCTCTTATCTGCTGACTTTCCATCATATCTTGTAAAATTGAACCCACTGGAGAATAGCGTAAACTGCTATCATCCATCATGAGTCCACAAATTCCGCACATTTAATTTTCCTCTTCCATTACAAGGCAGATTATCTTCTGTTTTTGTTGTTGATCAATCGAAATATTTTTTGTATCGATATATTCATCAAGTATTTCCTCAACAATGTTTCTATATGTTTTATCTACACCTTCCAAAGGAATGTTTCCCTGCATACTTGCCTTGATACTGGATGTTCTAAAGTCACTGGGGGACAAATTATGAAAGTCACTGTATCCAAGTGCTGCAGGAATGCCAGTTAACTCACTTTTTGTGGCAATCATATGATTGAAAATTTTTTGTGCAGTAATTTCCTCATCAAAGAAATTTTCTGAATGATGGCCGACTTTGGCAATCAAAAGACTAGTGTCATAACCAATAACATCTGCACCCAATCCTGCAGCTTTTACCATCTTTCCTGCATTGTTTACATCCCCTGCAACAACTAAGCAAGCCCCGTCATTTTCCTTTCCTCTGTAGAATTCGTTTATAGCTAATTTTGCATCGTGTATGATTGCGATTGCATGTTTTCCCTTATACTTTTCACTTTTTGCAATATTGTCAGTGTTTACTAAAATTCCATCAGCACCTAATTCAAGCAGTTTTGCTGTATAGTATGCGAAATATTCATCCACCTCAACTAGAATAGGACCGTCAAATTCCTTGCGAATTTTTTCAATCTTTTCTTCTGTTTTGACTCCAATGTATTCCAATACAATTCCATCCGGGTCAGCTAGTTTGTTTATGTCACTCAATATCTGAAAGTGCGGGTATTTCCTTTCATCACAAGGTTCATCTTTTGATATTAATCCAACTGTAGTTCTATTGTCATCTAAATCATTCAAGGCCAAAACAAGTGCATCTTTTGAACTTTGAGATAGATCGAATTCGCCGTAAATTAAAATCGGCATTTTCAAGGATACTTTCTGATCTCCTTTTCGCCCAATTTTTGTTGTAAGTTTGATTTTCTCCCTATATGGATCAAATGGAGGTCTGGACAATTGTGCACCAAGTGCAACTACGTATTCCCATAGATTCCCTTCTTTTTCAGAACCACTTTTCTCCCTGATTGTTCTTATTACATCATCAGTGGACTTTTTTCTGGGTAAACCCGTATTGCAAAGTTCCAATATTGATTTTCTGATTATGGCCTTTTCATTTAGTCTCAAATTTTCTCACCTTGTAAATTAAGAGCATTAATTGCATCATCTATTTTTGATTGAATTTTTGAAACATGATTTGTTCCATCAGAGAATGGAAGTTCTGAAACTATACTGGTCAACAGGTCATTTACTGAAAGATCCGTCATTTCTATATCTTCAATTTTTTTCCTTCCTAGTAAGCCTGCGATATTTTGCAGTTCAATTTTTGTTGCTTTGATATAGTTAAAAATTCCCTCGGCACTTTTCTCCACGTCAAGTTTCTCATGGGATCCTGTAATTCCAGCAGGGCAGATATCTGTGTGACATTCCTGAATTAGGGTGCATCCCATTGCAAGTAAAAATCCAGTTCCAATTCCAACGCCATCTGCTCCCAGAGCAATTGTTTTGGAAATTCTTTCTGAATCCCAAATGCCTCCATTTACTAGTAGTTTGAAACCATCTTTGTCATGTGTCTCATAGTAATCATTGATTGCATTTCTAATGGGAAGCAGTGATGCTATTGTGTTAATTCCGATATCTTCCCTGACTTCATACGGTGCAGCCCCTGTTCCTCCGACCAATCCGTCAACAGTGGCACAGTCTGCATATGATTTTAGAATTATTTCCATATCATCGTAAATTCGTGAAGCGCCAACTTTTACAATTATTGGAGTTTCCCAATTAGTTAACTCTCTGAGTTCAAGTACTTTAGCAACCAAATCTTCAGGCCCTAAAATATCCAGATGCCTTGATGGGGAATGTGCAGGTTTGTGTGCAAGTATTCCCCGATTTTCTGCAACCAATTCCGTTACTTTGGATCCTGGAAGTATTCCACCATGACCTATCTTTGCCCCCTGACCAATTTTTATCTCAATGCCATCAGCATTTAGAAGATAAGCAGGATCTTTCCAAAATCTACCCGACGCATATTGAACTACTAGAGGATATTCTCGAGTAAATAATTCATCAATATCTATGCCTTCCAAGTGATTTGCTTTTAGTAACTTGTTTGTATATTGTAAAATTGAATCCCAGTGCATTTTTGATAATTTTTCTCTGGATTTTTGGGTACCATAAATTTCCCATGGCAACGCACCACCCTCACCGGTATTCATCAAAACTTTAATTCCATTTTTTGCAAGATTGTTTAACGCAAGATGCAATGAGATTTTTGCAGGAAGTTTCACTGAACCATAACTCATACCAGCTACTGAGAAAGGAACATCTGTTTTGATAATTTTTTTGGAGTATCGACCTCCAATTGTTAAGGAAGCATCAATATCAGAATAATCCTGAGTTGAATTTATTTTTCCATCATTGATCATTACGTTTGGAAAATAATCATTTTGGGAATGCGCCCCCAGACTCGCATAAGGAACTAGCCCGTCTGCTGCTTTTTGGGCATCAAGTAAGAGGCTTTTTAGATCAGCTGTATGACCCTCAGTTTTTACAACCTTGGCCATGTCCCATCGAAAATTCATAACATCTTTTGGTAATGGCATTTCTCTTCGATTTTCTACACTTCCTATAAAAAGATTGGTTATAATTACCAATTATTACCATTCATTACCAATAGAATTAAATATCTAGGATAACACTTGGGAGATGTGTATCTATCACATCAGAATATTTTCGATAATTTGAAAATTAATAGATTGAATTTGGTGAATGACAATTTGCATAAAATGATGTTTGGTGAAAAATATGAGTAGCGAGTCAGATAAAAAAATTGCAAAAATAATCGAGGATATAAAAAAATCAGAGATAGAGTGGATAAGATTACAATTTTGCGATCCTTTTGGGATATTACAACAACTCAGTATCTCCAGTGAAGACATAACCGAAGAGGCATTTTCTCAAGGATTACCAAGACTTGATGGCAGCTCAATCAAAGGATTCAAAGAGATTAATGATTCAGACATGGTTTTAACTCCTGATCCCAAT
>JAOTSS010000035.1 GCA_029864805.1 Candidatus Nitrosopumilus sp.
TTTTCAGCTGATAGTGATGAAGGAAAAAGAATGGAAATGCTAGAAATACCATCTCATAAATTCTATCTAGGGGTTCAATTCCATCCAGAGTTTAATAGTAGACCGGGATATCCAGAAGAATCCTTTACAGCATTTGTTAAAGCAGCATCTGAAAAATAGATCATTTAATCCAATCCCAAAACTAGGAATTTGTTAGATAGAGAACAAGACAGTCAGAATTAAAGCCATAAAAAAATACAAGTAATGCAGTAAAGATTATGAATAATAATGATTTCGTTATGATGAATGTTTTAAAGAAAAGATTCAATGAAGAATTAAAATATCAAAAAACACGGTAAAATACACCAAAAAATCTCCAGAGATAAATTATAGGTAATTATTCAATTTTAGATATTTCATAAATTTTCTGTCTGGCATCACGGATAGATACTTTCTTTTTGACATATCCTTTTTTCAAGAGATGACTTAATGCCAATCTGACAGTTCTATCGGGGAGTAATGTCTTGTTTGCCAGATCCTTTTGTGTTAATGCACCTTCATATTCTAATGTCTTTAAAAGTAATTTTGAACTTGGTGGCATACTCAATAATTCCTCGGCCAAGTGAACTTTTTTTGCCAATGCGGAAATTGCAGTAGAGTCTTTTTTTAGACGAATGATTTTAGCAGGAGGAAAAAATTGAGTACATTCAACAGTTTTGTTCACTTTGAATCTATCGAGGCCATCAAGTATCGCCTCACAGTGTAATCTTGCAGAGACATCATCAATTTCAATCAAACTCTCATTAGACACAATAATTGGTCTTCGTGTTACATCAAGGGAATTTACTGAAATTATTTCAAATACTGCAGAATCTTGAAACAAGACAGGACCTCCAGCAGACATGGAATATGCAGAAGAGCCAATTGGAGTAGAAACAATTATTCCGTCACTGTTGTCGTGCCACACTTCCTCCCCATTTACTCTCAATGAATGTTCCATCAACATAGCACTTTTTGATGAAAATACAGCTACATCATTTAAAACAGGATAGACATTTTTGCCATCAATTTTTACACCAAGTCGTGGAACTTCTTCAACAGTGTAATTTTGTTTTTTCAAAATTCCAACAAATGAAGAAAATTCTCTTAGTTCAATCTGTGCTAAAAATCCGCTTGCTTCCCCTTCATTGATACCTAGGACAGGAGAGGTAGAATCAAAAGTTCTATGAAAATAATTTCTGACGCCCTTATCTCCACCCAATACAATAACACAATCAGCAGATTTACCTTTTGATTTTGTTATTGGAAATGATTTGATATCATTTTCATCCAAAATTTTTTTGATTATCTTTGCTGCGTTTTCGGTAGTTCCAGAACCATAGATTCCTATTTGCACAAAAGAAACAATCAATTCAGTAGAATAAAAGAATAATGTACACTTTACTCGTGTAACAAACTTGATTTTGCATTATTTTTTATACGCCCAATAGAAACTAGGCATATTCAATAAATATTCCCAAGAAGTATAAACACAGCATTATGAATTTTATATGAACTTCAGTACCTAAACAATTCTTAAAACCTAAGGATTAGAATATGTTGGTAGTTTGGAATAGAAAAAAAGTTCATTGATTAGCTCGGGCGCAACCACATTTAACATAAACTACTTTGTATTCCCCGTCAGATTTTACATTATGGGACATTGGTTTTCGGCAATGTTGACACTCTACAAAGCCATGATATTCATCAACTTTGACCATCTTGTATTTCCAAGATTTTGTTTGTTCATCCCAATATACAGAATTAATTTCGGATGGACCTTCCATGCTTTGAATTAAACAATTTTTCAATATTTGTTTTTATTGATTTTCAATTATTATCACATCCACATTCAAAGTAAAAAAATATTTTTCCAATCAATAGGCTTAAGTTTAAAAATATACAAAACAAATTTGTGGATATTTCTTCAAAAAAATTACCAATTGCTTTGATTGTGTTACTTTTAGGAATTCTGATGTTACAGATTATCAGTAATGATTCAGATAAAAAATTCATTGATGCTGAAACATGCGAAATTTGGGTTGAAGATAATTTTACTAAAAAACCAACATATCTAAATGAGTTTGACCCTAAATGCTTAGATTTTAAAAATTTAAATCCATAAAAATTTTAAAATAAGTTCTAGCCTATTGAATGTTTATAGATGGGGATTATAAATTTCTGAATTTAATTAAGTTATAAAAATACGATGCATTATTTTGGACTATACCTTTCGAGGGAATTTTCTGTAGACCAAGATTTCTTGAATCAAGTGCGGCCTGGGCAGCACCTCCAGCAAAGGATAGGGCCCACAAATAGTCTTTTTCTTTTAACATGGTACATGCAAAAGTACTACAAAAAATATCACCTATTCCAGTTGTATCATGAAGATTTTTGTTTGGAAGAGTGATAGAGTAAATTTTATCTTTTACCAAAAGAGAAACATCAGTTTTATTTGTCAGGAGTACATATTCAATTCCTTTTTTTTGTAATGCCAACATCATTTCATCATAGGTTCCATTAACAAGACACTTTCCCTCATCAGGATTAATCTTGATTGCATTAACGTCAGACAAATCAAGGTCAGTATCTTTCAAAACAATATTATTTTGGTCGTCTTTTTGTCTCAAAAATCCCTGAGGATCAATGAAGATGAAGTTTGAATCATTTTTAATTTTTTTAAAAACATTATCGGATATTTCATGAAATATTGGACTAATAAGATGCCCATCAGCAGATATTTTAGAATAGTCTAGAGGATCACATTCATTTTCAAGTTTAAGGACTCTATCTGAACCATTAATGGTAATTGCAAATTTTGTAGTATTATTTTCAGATTCTGAATTTATAAAATTTATTTTATTTTCAATGAGATATTGTTTTGGAAAATCAGGACCAAATTTTGTAAACAAATCAACATCAAATTTGAATTGCCTTGCAGTTATGCCACAATAACATGCAGACCCCCCAATTTGTTCATAATTAGAGCCATTGATAGTAATGATGTCAATTGCACAATGTGCAAATACAGCTAATTTCATTTTTTTGATTTTTAGAATAAAGGATTTAGTTTTTTGCATTCTTTTTATCAAAGCAGTTTTTGCATAAAATCCAGCCCTTTTCTACCACTAATTCAACGCCTGATCTAAAGCAATTATGACAAAGCCCGTGCACCACCATCATTTGAAATTATTTAATCTAGAATTAAAACATGGATCTATTTTGTTAAAAATCATTTAAAATTTGACTGTAGTCACCAAGAATATAAGTAGGCAAAATTGTTTATTTTCATGCCACTTAAACGTGCAAGTAGAGGACGTACTAAGGGAGGGAAAGGATCATCGGGCACAGTACAATGTACAAACTGTGGTCAAACGGTTCCCAAAGACAAAGCAAAAAAAGTAACATCCAAGTTAAATTTGGTAGAACACACACTAGCAAAAGAACTACGTGCACAAGGAGCATACATTGCATCCCCAACAGTTTTGAAATGGTATTGTATTTCATGTGCAATTCACTTCAAAATTCTTAAAATCAGATCAGAAGATAGTAGAAGGAAACGCGGAAAACTACGTTAGAATTATTCTCGAATATTTTTTACAGTAACAATCATTCTTTGAATTAGAGTAATACCTGCAATTATTACAACAATTACAACTGCAATATCCATAAAACCAATAATACCTACAACTGCAATTACCAATAGTCTTTCAGCTCTTTCACCAATACCAATTCCCTGAAGTTTGATGTTTATTGCATCAGATTTTGCTCGAGCATAGCTTACCAGTAATGATAAAGTGATTGCAAGCAATACAATATATGGTTCTACATATCCACCAATTAAAATTCCTAGAAATATTGCAACTTCTGCAATTTTGTCAAACATCGAATCAAGGTAAGAACCTTTTTTGGAAGTTTGTCCAGTAACTCTTGCAACCTGACCATCAACCATATCAAAAAATCCCGATACAAGTAGCAATACCCCCCCAATTATTAATCCAAATTCAATCCCAACACCATAAACTATTGCAGAAATCAATGCAAATACAAGGCCAACAACTGTCCAAAAATTAGGCGATAGTCCTGTGGATGCAAACCCTTTTCCGATTTTTTCAAGTGTTGGTCGAAGTGTTTCTCGAAGATTATTTAACACGTGATAACCCCAACAGTACTATCTAATAAAGGCAATACCAACAAAAACGAATCAATATAGGGTCAAATTTTAGGAATAGAAATTTTATTTATTAGGTGAAAGATTCATGGCAATTAAAGTAGAAATGATTTTTGCCGCAAGGGATGCAGTGGAGCCATTGTCATGATACGGATTCAACTCTACAATATCTACACCTACTACCTTTGTTTCCTTAAATGAGTGAATCATATCAAACAATTCCCTAGAGGTAATTCCCACTGCTTCAGGATTGCCAACTCCCGGGGCAAATGCAGGATCAAGTACATCAAGATCAAAACTAGAATAGATAGTATCAAAAGTAGAGACATAGTCTTTTACAAGTTGTGGTCCTTGCCCATTTCTAATTTCCCTGTCAGAAATTGTTTTGATATTATTTTCTTTAAGAAATTCCAGTTCTTCTTTTACAAATGCCCTAGCACCAACATGTAAAATATTTTCAGAGCCCCTCTCCTCAACAATTCGTCTAAGATAAGATGCATGGCTCAGTTTAATATCTGCAAATTCATCTCGTAAATCATAATGAGCATCAAACACAATGTATCCTGTCTCTTTTGGAAAACTAGCATATGTACCATAAGTGATTGAATGTTCTCCGCCTAAAATGAAAAGCTGTCGTTGTTTTGCAACAAGTTCAGTAGTGATTTTCTTTACCATGTCAATCATTTCAGATGCAACAACAGTATGACGAGTGTTTCCAAGATCCTCAATACTCACAGTTTCTAAATTAACTTGAAGATCAGGATGAAAAATTTCAATGTTGTTAAAGGAGTCACGGATTGCATCAGGTCCAAACCTACAACCAGGTTTGTAAGAATGAGTCGAGTCAAATGGCACACCGAAGATAGTGGCTACTGGTTCTACGCCATCATCTGAAGACGTGATGAGAGGATTCCCATTCATATATAAATCAAAAAAACTCATCTTTTACACCATCAGTTGGGGTCGCTTTGAAAGATATTTTGGTAAATTCAAACCGGTGAAAGGTTTTCCCATCGTTTGTTCATTTATTTCATTTAGAAAGCCATCAAAAGGCAGTTCACGAACATTGCCTGTTTGTCTATCACGAATGCTAAGATTTTCTGAATTTGCTTCTTTTTCACCAATTACCAAAATATATCGAATCCATTCTTTTTCTGCTTCACGAATTCTTTTGCCTATACTCTCATTTCTATCATCAATGTCCACACGAATATTATTTACAGATATTTTATTGCTTAATGTTTTACAAAAATCATCAAATTCACCATTTAGTGGGATTATCCTCACTTGGGTTGGTGCCAGCCACAATGGAAATTGAGGTTTTCGCCCTTCTTTGGAGTCTCTTGCTGCTTTTTCAAGCAGAGCATAAATAATTCTCTCAATTGCCCCACTGGGAGAATTATGCAGAATTATTGGATGTTGAGGAGTATTATATTCATCGATAAATTCAATTCCATATCTATTACCATTCTCCACATCAATCTGGTCAGTAGAGAGAGCAGATGCTTTTCCCAGTCCATCAATAAAATTAAACTCCCATTTTAGAACAAAATAAAAGAATTTTTCAGTCCACATTTCAACTAATACTGGTTTTCCATGTTTTTTTACCAATTCCTCAATTGCAGTTTTATTTTCATTGTAAAAATCTTCAGTAAATCTAATTGCCATGTCATAGTCAGAAGCATAAATTCCAAGATCAGTTAGAACGCTTTGGGACAAATCAAATCTTATCTTAATCTCATCAACTGCTTGTTCCATGTCTTTACAGAATGCATGGCAGTCAGGCATTGTGAATGCTCTAAGACGTCGAAGGCCTACAAGTTCGCCGGATTGTTCTCTTCTAAAGCTATATCTTGTGAGCTCATATAGTTTGTATGGAAGATTTTTGTGAGACATTTGATATTGATTAGCCATTAAAAATTGCCCAAAACAAGCTGCAAATCTTAAAAATAATTTTTTGCCTTCTGAGTCAATATTATATTGTCTTGCAGGAAATCGATTAAAGTAACTAACCATACTTGGATGTTCAGAATCATACATGATTGGTGTTTCAACTTCATATCCACCATATTCTTTAACTCTATCAGTAACATAGCGTTCAATCAAAGATTTAATCAATCTACCATTAGGATAAAAACGCATGTTGCCAGAATCAGACGCAGGTTCGTAATCTGCAATTCCCATTTTCTTCATTAATGCAACATGAGGAGGAGGTTCATCTACATGTCTCTGTTTTGCTGATTCGTATTTTGCCAATGATTCCAAGTTTTTATGATTTGAAAAATTGAAATCCCCAATGTTAGACATTGTTCCATCAGGAGACATTATCTTCCAAATAGATCTAATTTTTGATTCGCTTTTTAATGCATCTGAAGTAATTTCGTCAGTTTGTGAACTAGAATTTTTTGTTACTACTTTGGAGCTTTCAGCTAATGGGTGTCCCTTCACTTGAAGTTTGTAGGATTTTGTCCATCCAAATGGAGAATGAGAAACTTCAAGATCCAATGCAGTAGATTCCATTTCTTTGAGCAATGATATAGCCACAGAGGGTTTTGCAAGATTAGAACTGAGATGAGCATACGGATATAATAATAATTTTTTGCATCCGATTTTTTCCATTGAATTTTTAATTTGTGAAATAGCATCTTGTGCGACGGAGGAATCATCACCATCTTCTATTGCAACAAATACAACCACTAGTTCTTCTAGTCTTTGAGTTTCGGTATTTTCAATATCTTCAGCAGACTTGATTTCCTTTTTTATTGGAGTGTACTCAATGCTATCACAATGAAGTTGTAATATTCGCATGTATTCAAATCAATTAGTCTAAGTTTAAAATCCTTAGTATTTTGTTAAGTTTTAGAAAAAAGTGATAGAGTTACCCAAAAATGTAACCTCGATTTAAAGACAATTTGAGAACATGTTGAATTAGTGTTGACCTGACGTCATCAGATCATAAAAGAAACAACTCATTTAGAATCCACACTCTAACAAAACTAATCATAAATGAATAAAACGACACAAACTCAGATCAATTTGGGGGATTACAACAAGCCACAGGAACAAACCAAAGCAGTAGGCATAGGCAAGATTTTAGGCAAGGTTATCAACATCAAAGACTTTAGAACCAACAGGGGTAAACCATCACCATACACTCCAAAGGATTCAATTGGAGATGATGGGTTGACGGATTATAATGTCATTGACACTGTGGAGACATTTGATGTGAATGATCAAATGGTAAGTTCATTTTTTGTAACACCTGCAATAGTTAAGCAGATTCAAAGGGTTCCAAATTACCAGTCAGAGTTATCTGCTGGGAAAATATTTGGGCCATGTAAGATAGGTCAGAAAAAATCTGCAAAGACCAACGCAAACTATTGGTGTCTTCTTTTCTCCGGAGAAGAAGGCTACTAGTATTTTTTATTTAGAATTACGCCGGTATATATCAAAGGAAGACCAACAAAAGTATGTTAAGAAAAATCATTAAATTGAAATTTGATTCTTTTGAAGATAAAACAAATGATGAAAAAATCTCAAATACAACAAAAAGATGTGACAAAATAAAATGAAATATCACTGCAAACAATGTGATTTCAATTGGAAGGGAACTTCAAATATTTTTGATAAAGTATGTGAACATGAAAAAATACATTTGAAGAAAATTGAAGTGAAAACGAACAAGGATGAAAAATAATGTCATTACGTTGTAAAGTTTGTAATACATCTGGCGGCATAAACGCAAACCAAATTAGTTGTAATGGGGAGTGGGAATGTCAGACATGTGGAAATATACTTGATGTAGATGGTAATGTAAGTTCATTACGAAATAAATGATTCTAAAACATAAAAGATGTAATCTTTAGTGTAGATTAATCATACAGTACTCTTAATACACAAATCAGTATTTGATAGTTGTGTCAAATCAACTATACTGCGATATATGCCATAAGCTAAAATATCCTAGATTTGAAAAACAACAAAAGTGCGAATGTGAAAACAGTTAAAATTTTGATTTAAAATGACGATTTTCTGCAAATTATTTCAAAAGGATTATTGAGTTACTTAACGGAATTCTAAATTTGGAAATAACACCCAAAGGTACCAATATTCCTGGAAATTATCGAAAATGCGAGGAAGAAAATTGTCACAGGTTAATTCCATGTCCCCATATACGATGTCAAGATCACCGTACAGATATGGCAATTCAAGATTGGATTGTAAAGCATATTGAGTCTTCATAAAATGTTCAAAATAGAATCGTCAAAAAATAGCGAATTCAAGATCTCTTTATTATCTGAAGATGTAGATGAAGAGATCAAAAGATTTGAAAATAATTTGAAAAATAAATTTGACTAACAAACAAAAGGAAAATACTATTGAAAAATTGATTTTACTTAATACTTGTGAAAATTGTGGAAACCGATTCAAACCCATTAAAAGTATGACATATGAAAAATTATGTAGTTTATGTTTAGAAAATAAATTAAAGTAAAAACCAAACTAAGCATATTCAATTTTTATCTAGTTTGTAGGACAAAAAACCAAGTAAGACTATGATTGCAGAGAATTTTGTTGACGTATCAATATATGTATTAAGTAAAGTCTGATGAATGTTAACATGGCAGGATATCTTGGAAACAAATCAGACATGATTGTTCATCATTTGGCAACTATGGTTCCAAATTGTAAAATTTACTATGTGAAAAAAGAGGATAAAGTATACTTTGTTCCAGACATTCTTGAAGAAGCAATAAAAGAAAAATTTAATGCTTGTCGGCACTGTCTCAAATAAAATGATATGTTAGATATTTTTAAGATAAGTAAAAAAATCAAGGGATGTCAAAGATAAAAATTTGGATGTAATTCGGAACTATTCATCATGGGTTTTTTCACGTAGACATATTATTGAGCGCAGGATCAAACCAGATATTCCTAAATTAGAAATTAGAAATTCACTAGTTTTCTTTAAATGATTTTCACCTCGAAATCCTTCATCATAAATCATTTCAACAGACCCTTTGTCAGTTTCTACAAAAGAAGTAATCAAAGAAAAAGAGCCCAATTTATCATCAATTCGCTCAGTGTAAAGACGCAATTCTACTTTAGAAATTACAAACTCATCTTGGACGAAATTCCCATGAGTCATCAAAATTTCAATACCATCCGGTGATTTGTCTATTCTTTGTGGATCATGCAAATCAATTATTTTCATTTGGTATTATTTTAGATCATTCCTAATTAAGTAATATTTCACTAAAAAGTAAGAATTATACAAAAGAATCTCTTCCGCAAGTATTATTTAGAATAAAAGATGGTTTTTTAAAGTGGACCCTCACGAATTTCATGGAAACGATATCCCTCACGTTAATCTAGACCCAAACATGACAATTGAAGACTTAGTGGATGTCTTTGCAAGTACAGGATATAATGGACGACAGCTTGGAAATGCAGCAAAACTTTATGCTCAAATGATCGAAGAAGACGTCACAATTTGTCTTACAGTTTCTGGAGCAATGACGCCTGTGGGTTTTGGAGGGATAATTAAAACATTGATTGAACGAGGATTTGTTGATTGGATCATTACAACTGGTGCAAATGTATACCATGAAGATCATTTTGCTTGGGGATTACCAGTGAAACAAGGAAGTTTTGACGTAGATGATATGAAACTGTATGAAAATGAAATTGTAAGAATTAGAGATGTCTATATCAAATTTAATGAAACATTGGAAGCAGAAGATAAAATAATTCAAAAAATGTTTGGGAAGGATTTCCCAGACAAACCATTTACAACTGCAGAGTTTTGTAACATAATGGGGAAAATCAGTAAAGAGAAGGCAAAACATCCTGAAAAAAGTTTCATTACATCTGCATATGAATATGATGTACCAGTATACATATCAACGATAAAGGATTCGTCATTGGCATTGAATTTAGCAATTCATAGACTTGAAGATAAAATATATAGTTTAGATTTTGTAAGAGAGATTATCGAACAGGCATCTATTCTTTATGATTCAAAGAAATCAGGGATTTTAGAATTGGGCGGAGGTGTTCCAAAAAATACAGCCCAGCAAACAGGCCCATTGTTAGATCAAATTCTCAAAAGAGATGACGGAGGACAAGATTACATTATTCAAATTACTGATGCACGTCCGGACACAGGAGGATTATCTGGTGCAACACTTCAAGAAGGAAAAAGTTGGGGTAAAGTTCAAGACGCACATAATGGAATGGTCACAGTGTATGCTGATGCAACAATTGTATTTCCGATTCTTGCGTTATATGTTTTGAGCAACCAGAAAAAAAGGGAGCCTAAAAGACTCTATAAAAAATTAGGCAAATTATATGAGAAACTCAAAGAAGATTATTCTAAAAACCCTTTAAAGTAATCAAGAAAACTAAAATTTGTCAAATCTTGCACGTTCAAGATCACGATCGTCTTTAGATTCTTTTTTCCATTCTTTATAGTGCTCCTTGCAAAGAACTGTTTTTTTACCTGACGAATTTACTCGGAGACCTGCATTTTCAACCTTAGTAGTGTTTAAAGAACGGGCACCATCTTGTTCACATCCTTCAACATTGCATTTTGCGCCTTTAGATACAATACCCATAATTTGTGATATAAAAGATATTATTTATACTTGAAAAGAATTTGAATTTTTCAAACAAGTGGGTAAAATTCCATAGTCAAAATTTCTTTATCGTTTATAAGAGGAATATTTTTTTCTAAATTAATGGGTGGAGCAAAAAAGCCAACAGCTGCAAATAAAGATAAATCTACTGGAGCTAAAGATGTAAAAAAGAGTAAAAAAGATAAAGGTGAAAGTGGTCCAAAGAAAGCAGAAATTACAGTAATGGTAAATGAACAACAGGCAATGAAAATTATTCAAAACTCCAAAGTAGTTACAGTCCAAGATCTTGCAAGACAAACAGGAGTAAAAATTTCTGCAGCAAACGCATTTCTAAAAAATTCTGCAATAAAAGGAACCGTAAAAAGAGTTGGAGGTTATTCAGGACATCATTTGTATCAAGCAGTTTCTTCATAGATACATAATACATCCCCAGATTCAATATCATTTAATGCGTCAATTCCATCATTTAGTTTTCCAATTGGAGTCATAGTTTTTCCAGACACCACATCATTTATGAAAAAACAGATACTTCCAGATGATGGTAAAAATGCCACATCACCTTTTTTGAATTCAGACCTTGCTCTCTCGGTTCCAGAATCAACATTAGTTTCAAAATACAAAATACTCTTTCCCAAAAGATGCGCATTTCCCTCTAATGGTAAAGATCTCATTATAGTTCCAACAGTTCGTGGAGATAAGTGACGTTTTAGATCACATGAAATTTTTGCTTTACCACGAATTTCTAAAATAATCTGTTTTCTGGAAACTGAAGATGTACTCAATTCGTACATTAAAATGATTAGATTATATAACGTTTTAAGAAAATTTTGGTACTTGTCTGATGTCAACAAACCCCCATTATTAGAAGTATCTGAATCTGAAGAAGTTTTAGAAACACCTGAATCTGAAGAAATAGATGTTTTGCCAGAAGAAAATGCCGGGCTAAACAAAGCACTAAGTACTTATCGAAAATTAATAGAGAAAAAAGGTGGACTAGAACCACTAAGTGAAAAAGATCAAGAAAATCTTGAAAAGAAAATCAAAGAAATTGAAAACAGAGAAATTGTTGAAAAAGTTGAAGAGCATGAGGCAGAAGAAATTCCATGTGAGAAAGGAAAAATTACAATTGGTCCACCTACACTTACAAGATTTGAAAAAGCAAGAATTATGGGTGCAAGAGCTCTACAACTATCATTAGGTGCACCGCCATTTATTCCAATTCCAAAAACTGCAAGAATCTCATTAGATATTGCGATGGAAGAACTTGAACAAAGAGTAATCCCAATTACAATTAGAAGGGTACTTCCAAACGGAGATTTCCAAAATATTCCAATTGATTACTTTGAAAAATGAATCAATAGTCGATAAAACTTAAAAGAACAAAAAATTGCTGATTGTTGAATAATGCTCATGGAAGAAACAACTGAACCGTATGGTCAAGAGCAGACCGAAAAGTCTGATTATACCATCATAAACATTGGGAATGATCCTGTAATGCAATCAGCCATAGACGTTTTATCCATATTGGGTAGTAAACACCAGGTAATTTTAAAATCAAGAGGGAATTCAATCCCAAATGCAGTTGCGGTTGCAAATATAATTACTGAAAAAATGTTAAAAGGTAATTCTAAAATTCAGAAAATTATTCTAGACACAGTTGCAGCCCCAGGAATTGGCAGTATGACATCAACAATTGAAATTATTCTAAATAAAATCTAGTAAACACTTCCCGGACCTTTAAGAAGCATGTTTTCACATTCTTTACAAATTTGTTCATCAATGTTTGATTCTAGATTATGATGTATCTCACAAATCAGTAGGCTAGATTTGATATAATTACAAAGGCCAATAAATTTTGAAAGGCTAGATGGAGTGTATGCCATGTCAGACGATAGGCTGTCACTAAGATCATCAATCATTATTGCAACTTGTTTTTCTGCTAAAAGTTTTGCAATAAGGGATGGATCACCTCGCGTCCCACGAATGTAGTTACTAATAGCTGCTTGTGTGACTCCCAACATTTTAGAAATTTCATCTTCTCGAATATTATGATCTTCTGCAAGTTTCTTGGCAAGTATTGCACGTAATGCAGGGATTAGAGTTTTAGATTCAATCTCAGCAGGAAGAAGCATTAATTCCCAAGAATCCTATAACGTATTTTAAGTTTGCAATGAAACATAAATTAATCAAAGAAATTTGATTAGGCATAGATATTTTAATTTCAGAATAAACTAGGTTGTATTGGATAATATTTCCAAGAATCTTTACAAAATTTTAGAAGATTCATGTAATTCATGCAAATCTAATTTGATAGCATTGTCTGGAGGATTAGATAGCTCCATCATTGCATATTTCTTAAAACATAGAAAACCAAAAGCAATTGCAGTTATTACAGAAGACTTTATTTCAACAGACCTAGCATATTGTCAAAGAATTGCGAAGGAGATGGATTTACCTCTTACAATCCATCACGTTAAAACTGCTATGATTCTTGAAGCAGTTGAAGAGACAATAAAGATTTTAAAAAATTTCAACGACATAGAGATTAGAAATAATGTTGTAATGTATATGGCAATAAAATGGGCTAAAGATAATGGAGAAAAATCAATCATTACCGGAGACGGTGCAGATGAGTTATTTGCAGGATATGGTTTTCTTATCAACAAACCTGAAAATGAGTTAGAATCAGAAATAAATCGTGTTTGTTCAGTGATGCATTTTCCAACACAAAAGATCGGTAAAGCGTTAGGAATAGAGATAGAATCTCCATTTCTAAAAGACTCAGTTGTGGAACTGGCAAAGAAAATCCCAGCTAACATGAAAGTAAGAAAAGAGAAAGAACAAAAACATGGAAAGTGGATACTTCGTAAATCATTTGAAAAATATCTGCCGCAACAGATCACCTGGAGAGAAAAATCACCAATGCAAGATGGTTCGGGTACTGTTGGGTTAACTAATTTGTTTGAATCGATAATTAGTGAGGAAGAATATGTTGAGAAAAAACTAACTACAGAGAAAGAAGACGGAGTAATCATCAGAAGCAGAGAATCAATGCATTATTATGAAATTTACAAGAAATTATTTGGCATTCCTAAAAAAAATACAGAGAATGCATGTCCGTATTGCAAAAACGAAGTTAAAAATTCTAAATTTTGTAGAATGTGTGGAGCTTTTCCAATCTAGTTTTTGTTTTTATATTTTCGAGGCTTTTTGATAAAAATACGTCTACAGCCATTGCAACAAAAATGGAATTTTTTTCCATCATATTCATGAATTAATGCTAGTTCTTCATCAAGTTCAATTCCACATACAGGATCCACTGGCACAGATTTTGTCTTTTTAATTTCTATTTATAGATACAGCTAGAAAATTATCTTACGAGAAATTGAAGGAATAGTTTTTCAATCAACAGATATTTTTGGAAAATTTTGCTGTTAATTCTTTTGTTTGTGGTCTGATTTTACAAGTAACATCAGAAGGGGTTTTTAAAACATTCCCTACATAAAAGGAAATTTTTTGATATTCATTATCAAAAGATTCATGGTAATTAAGTCGATTTCAGAAGATAATTCTTTCATTATTAAATAATTAGAACCTAATTGCTATTTGCAACATGTTAAAATAATGAATTTTGATTGTTAATCAATAAGAGCATAAATTCTCAAAAATGAAAAAGATTTCAGGCACGAATTATTTCAAGGATTTTTTTAGGTAAAACACCATAATCAGAATCAGGTTCTGACACTATGTAGAGAATATCGTTATTTATCAACACACTGATAGCTAAAGCACGCTGTCTTGAGGCCATAGCAAAATTTACAGGGCCTAGTTGTTTATCAAATTCTTTTCTCATTTTGACACGTAAAGCTAATTCCATGAAGATCATTTCATCATCTTTTTCGCTTTCTAAAGGTTCAACATTCTCTCGCATTCCGCCCGCAACTAATCTACCTCTTTCATTAATTACACCAGCAAATCGAATTTTAGGATCTATCAATAAAATAGATTCACATATTTTTGCATAATCATAAATTTTGGCAGCCAAGTATTCTAACATCTAATAATGGCTCATTTATTATTTTTCCATAAACATTTCTTAATAGAATAATAAAGGTGCTCACGAAGTAAGTTTTTTGACCAAGGTTAGAAATTCATCTTCAGGAATTGGAGGAATTTTCATAATTTCAAGATTATCCGATACATGTTCAAAAGACTTCTGTCCAACTAATGGTGCCAAAATGCCAGGAGATGAGCGAATAAATTGCAAAGCACGTAATGGGGGAATCAAGTCGTCAAATTCTGGCATGACACCTGGAGCCAACAAACGTCCTTGCATAAACGGAACACTGGTAAAAACACCAATTCCCAAGGATGTTGCTGCCTCTAAAATTGAAACTTGTTTATCATTAATTATTTGATTTTTTCCAAGTAGTGCTTGATCATAATGCATGTTGAAGGGCAATTGAATGAATCGAAATCCATGATTTTCACCACCAATTTTTTTAGCTAGATTAACGGTATCTTCAAGAGAGAGGAATTGAGGGTCATCTTTTGCAACCCTAAAGCACTCCCATGTTGCCATTCCATAAAATTTAATTTTACCTTCGTCGCGTTTTTGTTCGTATAGTTCAAAAACAGATTTTAAATTCTCTAAAAATTGTTCTTTGGAAACATCTTTGATTTGTCCCTCCACTGCATTATGTAGATACATTAAATCAACACAATCCATGTTTAGATTTTTTAGACTTCGGTCTAGTTGATCTGAAAGATAAGTGGGAGTCATGCAATGATATCCAGATGTAACATCACCCTCTTTGATAATTCCTTTTTGAGAATATTCTTCTTTGACATATTCCCAAAAACCTAATTTAACATCTGCATCATTTGTAACGTAACCATTTTTAGTGCTTAGAAACAATTGATTACGAGATATTTTTCCTTCTTGAATTAATTCAGTTACTGCTTTTCCAACAGAACGTTCTGCTTTTTGAGCACGATAGTTTATTGCAGTATCAATGACATTTACTCCAGATAGAACTGATTGTTTTACAGCTTTTGTTACCAATTCATCAGTTCTAGAATCGGGATCACCAAGATACGTTCCAATTCCAACATTTGAGAGAGTTAGATTTGCAAAATCTTTGAAATTAACTTGATTCACGCCTGAGTTTTGAGCAAATTTTTTAGTTCCTTCTAAAGTTGCAAATCCTGAAATCATGTTAATCATAATCAACTGCTAAATTTATGTCTAAAGTATCAAATCTCAATTAAGAAACTAAGTACAAACAAGACACCAGTAATTCTGCCAAACAGTAACGTTGAAGACATGGATGGCACCAAATTTTCAACAGTATCGTAATTTTTTTGCAAACCCAATCCAGATTTTATCATTAAAGGTATGCTTAGAAGACTAATCAAAGACAACAAAGGAAATAGATTGGCAGATACACCAAAAATGATTGCACTATATGATATTAATGGAAAAATCCAAAACAATTTGGATGCTTTCTTCTTTCCAACAGCAATAACTAGAGTCTTTCTTCCTTTTGATTTGTCCGCATCATGATCTGGAAATGACGCAATAAAAAGTACCAATGCAGATAGTGAGCCAACTACAATTCCTCCAAGAATTGATTCAAAGTTGATTTGTCCTGATTGAATAAAGAAAGTACCAATTACAATCATGGATCCCTTTACTGCTACAAAGAACTCACCTAAACCAGAATCAACAATTTTTGTAGAATAAAAATAAATAGATAGAATCGCAAATCCCAAAATTATTGCAATTATGATTCCATCTGTAATGACAAAATATGCACCAATTAGCGACCCAATAAATAAAAACACAATTCCTGCACGATATACGGAAGATGGTTTGAGTAATCCTTCCGGCAGCACTCCAGTACCACCACTCATTTTGGTTCGCTTTGTTTTAGTATCAATTCCTCGCTTAAAATCCCAAAAATCATTGAGTAAATCCACACTTGCATGAAGTGCCATCACTCCTGCAAATGTCAATAATGCATCAAGTAAATCAACTGAAGAGTTTTGCCACCAATTTAGTGCCAAACCTACAGAAACTGCAATAACGGACGCAAGAAGGAATCTAATCCTAATCACACGAAACCAAACAGAGAGCATAACAATATTCATAATTTTTCAGTATAATATTCATGAGTTTTGGGTTGAAACATTGTTTATATCAAATCTAATAAACAGATAGAGATATGATAATTGGCAAAATATTAGAAAATGAAAAGAGAGTCAAATTCAATGTAGAAATTAATTGTAATGATTGCGGAGTAGCTGTACCAGGAGGATTACAAACGGGTGAGTCATATTTTCAAACAGATAATTTTAAAGTAGAATTAGAAGAGTTTAAGCAAAATTATCTTTGTGGAATCTGCAGAGACAAAAAAAGAGTCAAGAAATAGAAAAGTACATCGTTTTCCCATATTGTACTCATTGTAGAAAAAAAGTCAAGAAAATGATCAATGAATTAATTTTGTTTATCACATCAAGAGAAATAGTCAGCATATAAGATACTCAAGAATTAACACATCTCATGAAAACTGGATTCAATAAAAGCCTCTTTAAACAACAGATATCAAAAATTTTATCAAAAAATCAACCAAAGACTAGTCAAACCAAAGACTCATCATTAACTTCAATGGGTTTTCTGCCCATAAAACCAGAATCTTTTTCATGCCAGAATTTTATTTCTGTTTCACCGTATTTCCAACACAGCCATACTTCCTCATCAAACCTCTTTGAAGGAAAGTCAAGTAATCCTTGTTCAATACTTTTAACTGAAACACCAGTGTTTTCTAGTATTTCTACTGCCTCATAAAATTTTGTAACTGCTGAATTTAATTTCTGCTTTAATGTGATAAATTCTTCAAGTGAATTAATAGTTGAAAGACTCATTTGCAGTTGTTGTTCAATTTTTGAAACTTCATTCTTCTTTGAAAGCGCATATTCAAATTTTTTTATAACGTCAGGAAGTATTGTGTTTGCCTCAGTAGTTGTAAAAAAAGAGAACATGTTTTTCCTCGCAAAGGCCGAATTAAAAATCTTAGGCACAAATTTATTAAGAATTATCATAGAATCGCTAGCATGAGTGAAGATCCATTAGAAGAAATCATAATTCAAGTAATTAATGGTGCAGTATCAACAATTCCAGCTTATCTAGAAGATATTAAAGAAAATAGAGATATACTCAAAGTTGAAAATCCTCAAGAATTTGTTTATGGAATAGTAATGGGCATGGCTCTTGGAATGGGAGGTGCAATACTGAGCTCTCAAAAGGAAGTGGCAACCACAGAAGATCAGATGAAAATAAGAGATATTGTATACAAACACATACCAGAGATAAGAGAACGAATATTCAATTGACAGAATTTAATCAGAAAGAAATAGATTTTCTAGAATCACTAGAAGAAGCAAGGATTGCAACGTCTCACAAGGACATTCCACATGTAAAACCAGTATCGTTTGTATTCTATAGCAAGTTTATTTTGGTTGCCACAGATTACAATACTAGAACATTTTCAAACATTAAATCAAATCCAAATACAGGAATTGTAATTGATGTCTACAAATCAGGAAACCATAAAGCAATTTGTATTCAAGGAAAAACAGAAATTGTAGAAAAGGGTCTAGAATTTAAAAAATTTTACAATATTTTTTATGAAAAATTTGAATGGGTTAGAAAAGATCCATGGAAAGAGAATGAAGCACCATTTTTGAAAATCATACCAAGCAACAAAGTGACTTGGGGATTAAAATAAATTTTAGTTTATGAATATAACAAAAAGAATTAATGAGAAACTCAATTATTTGATTAACTTTTTTTATAAAAAATAAAAAAATTAATTGTTACCCTGCCCACATTTTTTAATGTTATTTTCGGATTAAATCAGAGTCTACATTTCCACTTTTTATTTTGTACATGGAAAAGATGATACTTGAAATTAGTGGTGTGAAAGAAAACAATTCAAAAAGAATTATTCATTCTATGATCAATTACAAAATAAAAAATGATAAACAATTAAATCATTTGACTGTATGACTCAACGAGATATTGCAGAGGCTGCAAATGTAACTGAGGTAACCATTAGAAATAGATACAAAGGACTGAGGTTAGATCAAAACATAGATTGTACTTCAAAAAATTACCATCAGAAAACTCCAAAAGGCATTTTCTGACGTTGTTTCGGGGAATTTCCGGAATGATAACTGGAATGATAGTGGAAACACGATTGAACAGGAGGTGATAATGAAATAATGACCGGAATGATAAACAGTAGTACCGGAAAGAAAGAAAATACGCTCGGATTGATAAATGACAATACCGGAATGTTAGAAGAAAATACCGGATTGATAAATGAAGATGCCGGAATGATAACCAATAATGATAGTGTAGAAGATGTAGAAAAAAGGAGAAGAAAGCGCAGCAGAGAAAGGGGCAAGGACCTCAAACCTAGAGACTTTCCATTACACACGTTGAAGACTCTACCACAGTTTAGAAACAAACCTCATGAAGAGATAAGGCGATACATAAAAGAGACAAAGGGAGTTGACATTGGGAGCAATTACAACGCAGGAAAAGCCATGTTGTGGATATTTCTGATATTTGTAATTGCTGTAGTGGGAATAGGATTAGTAAAGTGGTGGCATAATAGACAGGAAAGAGAATTTAATGGAAATGTATGAAATTAAAAACAGTACATTAAGAGAAGAAAGTATTATGTTACTTTCTCAAGCAGCACATTCTCCTTTTCCAGTAACTGCGTGATAGTTTGTATCACTTCCATAATCTGAATAAAAGTCTCTGTCATCATTCATTGTTGGCGGTACTATTAATGGTGATAAAATTGTCTTAAAGTCACTTATAGTTTTTATTTCAGAATCTTCTTTCTCTTCTATTATTCTATTAATCCAAAATGATAATTTGTCATCAGGTTTTTTGTTTTCTTTGAATAACTCAATTATTTTCAATATAACTGGAATCACTCTTTTTGCAGGAATACGCATGCAATTTATTCCCAACATTGTGTTACCATCGGATCTACCTCCAAGAGACATTTGATAGTTAGGATACATGTCCTTACCTACTCTGCCCCCTCCTCCATAGAATCCTATTGTAGCAATCTCATGTTGACCACATGAATTAGGACAACCACTTATCTTGATTGTGGAGTCGTCTAGATCATCCTCCTCATCTAGTTTCAACTCTAGAAATTTTCTCTGGACCTCTTTTGCTAATCTGTGAGAGTTTGTAAGTGCTAGATTGCATGAAGTGGTTCCTGAGCATCCTACAGAGGATGCCATGGTGAGTGAACCTGATTTTGCAAGACCGGCATCAATTAATCTAACATAGAGTCTTGGCAGATCTGTTTTGCTTACCCATCTGAGTACGATTCCTTGAGAGAAGCTGTTTCTTGCAAATCCTTCTCCAGAAAACTCTTGGCAAATGTCTGCCAATGACAAAAGATGATTTGAAGTAATGTCTCCTGCCTCCAAGTTTATGAAAACACAGTGATACCCATCCTGTTTTTGTTTAATTGTACTTGTTTTGTACCACCTAGAATACCCATCTGAATTAGGAATGCCGTTTTCTTCAGAAATTTTGATGGGTTTTTTGATTTCAGTTTTAGAATCATCAACATCTAGTTTTATTGTAATTGATTGAGTTGCCCGCATGATTGCTCTCTCTTTTAATATAGTATTTTGAAAGTTCTCCCAACCCATTTCATCTACCAGATATCTCATTCTGTTTCTTGCCAAATTTTTTCTGTTTCCAAGTCGGTCAAATATTCTGACTGTTGCAATCGAAGTGTACAATAAATCTTCTTCAGGGGTGAACTCTTCTAGCTGATGGCCTACAAATGACTTGTTTCCCAATCCTCCTCCAAGAAATATCTTAAATCCTCTCTGAATCTCTCCGTTAATTTTTCTTGTTTGTGGAATCAGTCCAACATCTACCATCCGTGCCATCCCATGCTTTTCACAACATGTAAAATTGAATTTGAATTTTCTTGGAAGATTCTGGCTTAATGGATTTCTTAAGAAGAATTTGGTTATGGCAAAGGCGTAAGGAGTTGCATCAAATTCTTCATCAGGACAAACACCTGACAAAGGACTGCACATTACATTTCTGACAGAATTTCCACAGGCTTCCCGAGAGGTCATTCCTACCTCTGCGAGTCCACGCATTACTTCAGAAACATCTTCTAATACCACCCAATGCAGTTGAATACTCTGTCTTGTTGACACATGGGCACTTCCTATTGAGAATGATTCACTGAGTTGGGCAAGTTTTCTGAGTTGATGTGGATAAATCTGACCAGATGGAGCCTTTATCCGTATCATAGAGTAATCATCAGTTATTCTAGAA
>JAOTSS010000003.1 GCA_029864805.1 Candidatus Nitrosopumilus sp.
TGCTGGTTTTACCTCAGCTGGTTTTGTTTCTGCTGGTGTATCAAATCCTTTTGGTAGAGTGCCTTTAGGTTTGGTTGTTGCAGCAGGTCTTTCAGCGGGTTTTACCTCAGCTGGTTTTGTTTCTGCGGGTTTTACCTCAGCTGGTTTTTCTTCCAGTTGAGTAGAAAGTTGATTTAATTTTGCTTCTAATTCGGCAATCTTGTTTTCAAGATTTTGCTTTGTTTCCTTTTTAGCAGTTGCCATAATTTTGATGCACAATCCGGGGTTTATGTACATTTGGGTTGATTACTGCAATCAATTTTGATCAAGTTTTATATGCACTGAGGCCATAGATAACCAGATGGACGATTTTGAGAAGGAATTTCCGGAATTTGACTGGAAAAATATTCCTGCATACAAACATCCGGGAGGCAAAGATTGTCCATGTCCAAAACATGAATACATACGAGAGCAGATCAATTTCACAAAACAAGTAAATGAGAAAGGTAAAGAACCATCTAAAGTCACACTCAAGTTTTGTCCCGATCATTATAGAGTATACATGGAAGAAGTAATTCCTGCAATGCCATTAAAATACAAAATTCTAACAAAGATTGCACTAAAACTAGGAGCAATTCAAGTGGAGCAATTAAAGTACATGGAGTCTGAGTTATGCTTTTACTGCAAATTTGGATCTGGTGGTCATGACAAAAAGAATGAACTACCACCAATGTAACCATTCAATATTAAGAAAAATTTGTGGTTAATTCAATGTATTATGATGACATCACTTTTCATATAGTGAGCGTTCCCTCTCAAGAAAAACACATTGACAAATATGAGAATCAAGATATGTTGTAGGTTCGTTTGATTTACCAGTTCCATCAGAAAAACAATATTCAAAACAAGCCCATGATTTCATCACCCATGCAGACAGTACATATGCCATAGCCATAATTGATTTTTCTACCAGTAAAATTAGAATTCAAGTGTTAAAAAAATTTAAGAAATGTCAAACAAATCCAGTTAAGCTTATACTTGAACTAGGATCAAAGTTATTGTGGTTATTGAAGATATTCATGAGTTTATCTTAGAATTAGAAAAAAATGGAGAACTGAAGAGAGTAAAAACTCAAGTTGACACGGATTTAGAAATTGCAGAAATCTTGAGAAGAGAAATGTATTCCAATGGCCCTGCGATTCTTTTTGAAAATGTAAAGGGATTTGACATGCCAGTTTTAGGAAATGCATTTGGTTCAATGAAAAGATTAGAGATAGGACTTGAAATGACAGATTTTACTGAAATTGGTAAACGAATTGCAGACATGACAAAGATGGACATTCCATCAGGGTTACTAAATAAAATAAAAAAACTTCCAGAATTATCAAAGATGACAGCATCATTTCCCAAAGCAGAAACAAGTGGTCCTGTATCTGAGATAATATCAAGTAATGCCTCTTTTGATGATTTGCCGATTTTAAAATCATGGCCAAATGATGCAGGAAGATTTATCACTTTGGGATTAGTCGCAACAAAGCATCCAGAAACCGGGGTAAGAAATCTTGGAGTTTACAGAATGCAAATTATCGACAAAACTCATGCATTAATGCATTGGCAAAAACACAAACGAGGAGCTCATCACGGAGAGATTTCAAAAGAGAGAGGAGAAAAAATTCCAGTAGCAATAATTATTGGAGGGGAACCTGCAACAATATTTTCATCAATTGCACCAGTACCAGAAGGGCTTGACAAGTATTTGTTTGCAGGAATCACACGGAAGGAAGGAATCAAAACGGTAAAATGCAAAACAATTGATTTGGATGTTCCAGCAAATGCAGAGATTGTCTTAGAGGGATATGTTGATCTTACAGACATGAGAGATGAAGGACCGTTTGGAGATCATACAGGATATTACACCCCAGTTGAACCATATCCAACATTCACACTTACTGGGATTATGAGAAGAAAAGATCCAATTTATGTAACTACAATAGTAGGAAAACCGATTCTAGAGGATGCATACATAGGAAAAGTAATTGAGAGATCATTTTTACCATTGATACAAATGTTCCATCCAGAAGTTGTAGATTTTAGTATGCCGGCAGCAGGATGGTTCCAAGGATTTGCAATTATTTCAATCAAAAAGAGATACCCAGGTCAGGCAAAGAAAGTAATGATGGGATTGTGGGGAATGGGACAGTTGTCACTAACAAAGATGTTCGTTGTAGTAGATGAGGACATCAATGTTCACGACATTAATGATGTGATTTGGGCAATTACTACTAGAGCAGATGCTGCAAGAGACACCATAATTATCAACAACACACCGACTGATACTCTTGATCCAGCATCACCTCTTGTCAATCTAGGTTCAAAGATGGGAATTGATGCAACACAGAAAACTAGAGAAGAAGGGTACGAGAGAGAAATCCAACAACCTGTGAAAGTCGATGATAAAACAAAGAGTCTAGTTGATGCCAAATGGTCTGATTACGGATTATAGTTTACAGGGTTATAGAAATTATCTCGCTCTTCCACTTCATAGCCAATTTGATGAATTGCCTCTATGATTATTTTATCAGTAAGTTCGGTCGAGCGTGCACCAGTACATGAAACCACCTCTTCTCCAATTAGCGTACCACCAAAATCATCAGCGCCATACTGCAATGCAAGTTGTGCCATGCCAACACCGTTAGTGAGCCATGAAGATTGTATATGTGGAATTAACCCATCAAAGACCAATCTTGATATTGCAATCATCTTCAATAGTTGGATTCCCCCGGTACCATATTCTACCAATCCTTCTTCATGCATCAAAGTATTGTTTGGTTCAAAATTCCAGGGGATAAATGCCATGAAGCCTTTAGTTTTTTCTTGCAGATTCGCAATTTTGAAAAAGTGCTCAACAATATCATTTTTGTTTTCAACATGTCCATACATCATTGTTGCGGAAGATGGAATTCCAAGGGAGTGTGCCTCATCCATTATTCTTATCCAATCATCGCTGGAGATTTTCTTTGGACTGATAATGTCTTTAACAGAATCCGTTAAAATTTCAGCGCCAGCCCCAGGTATTGATTGCAGTCCAGCATCCTTTAATCTAGACAGAATTTCCTTAGTAGAAGATTTTTCAACTCTTGCAATCATATCAATTTCAGATGTAGATAATCCATGAACTCCAACTTTTGGGAATTTATCTCGAATCATTCTAAAGGCATCTTCATAGTATTCTATCTTCAAACTGGGATTGTGTCCACCTTGAATCAAGACTTGACGAATCTTAAACATATCCCATGCAGCCTTTACTCTAGATTCTATTTGATCAATGGTAAGTGTGTAAGAATCTTCAGCACCTGGAGATCGGTAAAATGCACAAAACTTACAATCAGTGATACATACGTTGGTGTAATTCAAAATAATATTGTTTACAAAAGAGGCTTTTTTCCCAAATTTCTTTTTTGTTAAGTGTCCTGAAACAAGGCCCATCAAATGAACATCATCTGATTCTAAGAGTCTCAGACAGTCCTCAGGTCCAAGTCGTTGACCATTAAGAGAATTTTCTAAAATATCTTTAATGTCGCTTTTTTGAATTTGTTCAGTAGTCTGACTCAATTGTTGTACATCCTTTGCATTTTCTATTTAATCCTTGATAGGAATAACGAATCACATAATGACAGATTTGTGCTTGATTTAAAAAAATATCAGATTTAAGAGCCACGTTATTTTTAAGTAGGGCACAAAAAGCAGATCAACGCATGGTATCAGGCAATCAAATCAGATTAAATCGAATTCTCCGAAAAGGAAGAATGTTATGCATTCCAATGGATCATGGTATTTCAAATGGGCCAATTGAAGGTCTTGAAGATCCCGTATCCACAATTTACAAATGTGAAGGACATGGGCTTACTAGTGTAATTATCAACAAAGGAATTCTCAAAGCGTTACCAAAACCAACCAAAGTTGGAGTTTTGGTTCATTTCTCAAGTAGTACATCATTATCATTATCACCCAACCGAAAAATGCTAACTGGTACAGTTAAGGAAGCGGTAGCTATGGGAGCAGATGGAGTTTCATTACACATCAATATAGGAGGCAAAGAAGAGCCAGAAATGTTAGAGCAGTTAGGAATGACTGCAGATCAATGTCACAAATGGGGCATGCCACTTTTGGCAATGATGTATCCAAGAGGTGAAAATATCAAAGATCCACATGATCCTGAAATTGTCGCACATGTTGCAAGAATTGGAGCAGAATGTGGTGCAGACATTGTAAAGACATTGTATACAGGAGATATTGATTCATTTGCAAAAATTGTGAAAAGTACACCAGTCCCAATTGTAATTGCAGGTGGACCTAAAGCAAAAACAGATTCAGACATTCTTCAGATGACTGAAGATGCCATGACTGCAGGAGCTAAAGGAATCACATATGGTAGAAACATCTTTGCACATAAAACACCTGAAAAAATAGTTGAAGCATTAGCCGACATAATTTTTAGAAAAATAACTGCAAAGGAAGCAATGAAAAAAATTGAATAGGAATAGAGAATTAATTATTTTACCCAAAGTCTCACAAACACAATTATCTAAATTTCTTCCACAATTAGAGTCTGAAGGAATTAAGATGTTGTATATTGAACCAAAGAAACTAGGAAAGAGAAAAACAAAGATGGCAACAGTTTATCCTACAAATGCATCAAACTATGTGGTTCTTGAAAAAGAAGGAATGGTAAAACCAAAAGGGAAAAAAGTGGGAATGAAATTTCAAGTATTATCAAATTCAGATATTGAGCATATTCTTACTGTTGCAAAGAAAGGATTAGACTTTGTGATTGTTGAGGTCAAGGATTGGAAAATTATTCCACTAGAAAACATCATAGCAAAGCTCCATAAAATACACACAAAAATTTTTGCAATTGCAAAAACTCCTGAAGAAGTAAGAAAGATGTTCTCAATTTTAGAAGTAGGAGTAGATGGAGTGATTTTCAGCACAGATTCAATTAACGAGGTAAGAGAAGCAATGCTATACCTAGGAACAAGAAGTTTCGATATGAAACCAGCAAAGATTATCGAGATTAAAGAAGTAGGTGATGGAGAAAGAGTATGTGTAGATACTGCATCTATGCTTCATAAAGGAGAAGGAATGTTAATTGGAAGCAGATCAAACTTTTTGTTTCTTGTCCATAATGAATCAGTAGGATCATCATTTACTTCGCCTAGACCGTTTAGAGTGAATGCAGGTGCAGTTCACTGTTACACACTATCACCAGATGGAACAACGAACTATCTGTCAGAAATAGAAACAGGTTCTGAAGTTTTAATTCTAAATTCAAAAGGAAAAGCAAGAAGAGCAACTGTAGGAAGATCAAAAATAGAAAGAAGGCCAATGTTGATGATCAAAGCTTCTGCAGGAGGAGAGATCGGAGGAATAATTGCACAAGATGCTGAAACAATTAGATTTGTAAAACCTAATGGACAACTAGTGTCAGTTACACACTTAAAAAAAGGAGACACGGTAATGGTTCATTCAAAGCCTGCAACAGGAAGACATTTTGGAATGGAAGTTTCAGATGAATATATTCTTGAAAAATGATGTACAAAACTTGCGTGTCAATTACTGAAGAAACACCAAATAAAATTAAACATACATTAAAAATTGCATTAAAGAAATCTGATTTTGTAGAAGTAAGATTTGATTTTTTAAAAATTGAGCAAATTCCAGAAGCATTAGAATTAATCAAAAAAGATTTGAGCAGAGTTGTATGCACACTTAGACCAAAAACAGAGGGTGGAAAATTTTCTGGAAATGAAAAAGAAAGAATAGCAATTTTAAAGCTCATTGCAGAGTATAGCCCATTTTTGTTAGATGTTGAATTTAATACGCTTAAAAAAAATTCACAATTAACAAAATATCTAAAATCGACAAAAACAAAATTGCTTGTTTCATGGCACGACTTTAAGAGAACTCCAAAAACTGTAGAATTAAAAAAGAAAATTTCTCAAATGAGTAAGTTCTCAAGCAATGTAAAAATTGTAAGTACCGCAAATTCAACAGATGATGCAATCAGAATGCTTGAATTGTATAGTAAGAAACAAAAGAATAGTTTGATATCATTTGCAATGGGCGATATTGGTAAGATTTCAAGGGTTTTGTGCCTATATTTGGGTAGTCCATATACATACGTCTCTTTAGGAAAGGCAGTGGCTCCAGGACAATTCAGTCTTGATGAAATAAAGAAAATCATAAATCTAAAATAATTATCAATTGAGAGTTTAAATCATTCATACTAGTGAGAAAAATAAGATGGGAAAATCATATGCAGTTATTGGAGATCCAATTGATCATTCATTATCTCCAAATATTCACAGTGCAGCATTTAGAGAATTAAATTTAGATTGTACATATATTGCATATAGAATTTCAAAAGGAGAATTAGAAGAAGGGGTTGAAAGTCTCAAAAAAATAAAGATAGACGGATTCAATGTAACTGTTCCACACAAAGTAGAGATGATGAAGTATTTGGATAAGGTAGATGAGACATGCAGTTTAATTGGTGCAGTAAATACTGTTACAAACAAAGACGGGGTTCTCAAAGGGTACAATACAGATAGGGATGGTTTTTTAGAACCATTTAAGAAAAGAAAAATAAACTTAGAAGATACTAAAGTGCTCCTCCTTGGAGCAGGTGGAGCAGCAAGAGCAATAATTGCAGGATTTGCAAAAGAGAAGGCAAAGGGCATTACAATTGCAAACAGAACTTTAGAAAAGGCAGAAAACATATCAGAGTTTGCAAAGAAAATGAAACTAGATGCAAAAGCAATCAATATTGAAGATGTAAAAGACTCTGCAAAAGATTATGACATAATTGTAAATGCAACATCAGTAGGATTAAAAAATGAATCAAGTCCGATTTCTTTAGACAGTATTGATGATAAGACAATTGTTTATGATATTGTATACATACCAATGCAGACAGATTTTATAAAAAAGGCAAAAGAAAAAAATGCAGAAATAATTTTTGGCTATGAAATGTTATTAGGTCAAGCAGCAAGAACATTTGAGATATGGCACGGTATAGAAGCACCTTATAATGCCATGAAAAAAGCATTGTTAGGAGGATTTTGATGGTAAAAGCAAAGGCTACAGTTCATGGCGCAATATCACTAGTTAATGCCATTGCAAATCAAAAGGGGGCAACTTTAGGAATAGAGTTAAGGGTAGAGACAACAATAGAGACTAGTTCAGGCAAAGGAATTACAATAGAATCAAATAATAAAACTCTCAGTTCCAGATTAATCAATAAAACAATTGAGAAGATTATCTCAAAGAAAGATTTGGAGAAAAATAAGATCTTAGTCAAATTGGATTCAGAAATTCCAACAGGATATGGATTGAAGAGCTCAAGTGCAATTTCGACTGCTGTTGCACTTGCATGTGCAAAGATATTCAAACCAAAATTTACAGATCAACAAATTTTACTGGCAGGAGTTGATGCATCAATTGAATCCAAAGTGAGTATTACTGGGGCATATGATGATGCATGTTCATGTTACTATGGAGGGTTTAATGTAACTGACAATGCAAAAAAAAGACGAATTCATTTTGAGAAAGGACCTACCAATTTGATTGCAGTAATATTTATTCCAAAAAATAGAAAACGTGGGAATTTGAAAAACCTCAAAGTTTTATCAACAGTGTTTGAAAATGCTTGGGAATTAGCAAGAAAAACAAATTATTGGGAAGCAATGATAATTAACGGTTTAGCCACCGCTTCAATTCTAAATTCAGATCCTAAGATTATTACTAGTTTGATTGAAAAAGGAGCACTTGCAGCTTCAGTTTCTGGTAATGGACCTGCCATTGCAGCAATTGTAAAAAAAGAAAATGAATCAAACATCAAAAAGATATTTGCTACCATGGAAGGAAGAGTGATTATTTCCAAAGTGAATAATAAAAAGGCGGAAGTTCATGAAGTGTGAAGTTAAAAAATCAAAGATTTCAGGACAGATAATTTGTCCTGCAAATAAGAGCTATACACATAGAGCAATTTTTCTTGCTTCACTTGCTGGAAATGATAGTAAAGTGGAAAATATTTTACGTTCAGCAGACACTTCTGCAACCATAGAAGCATGTAAAAAATTTGGAGCGGAAGTGGAAATTGAAGACACATGCATAATTATTAAAAAACCCATAAAATTCGACAAAATAGTACCTGAAATCAATACAGAAAATTCTGGAACAACGATTAGGATTGCATCAGGAATTGCCAGTTTATTTTCAGAAGAGATCACTCTAACGGGGGATTCTAGTTTGCAGAAAAGGCCTATGCAGCCACTCCTTGATGCATTATCAAGTATAGGAGCACAATGCACCTCAACAGATGGAAAGCCACCAATCAAAATTAGAGGAAAGATTTCTGGAGGAGACGTAAAAATTCCAGGAAACTTTTCTAGTCAGTTTATTTCAGCATTATTAATTATTGCCCCCCTAACAGAAAAAGGAATTAATCTTACAATAGAAGGAAATTTAGTATCAAAGCCATATCTAGATGCAACAATAGCTACAATGCGAAAATTTGGAGTTGTGGTTCAAACATTAATTCCATATAAAAGGTACAACGTTTCACCGCAAATATACAAAAAGACAACATTTACAGTTCCAATTGATTTTTCTAGTTTGGCATTACTTCTTTCAGCTGCTGTTCTTAATGGAGATGAAATCACAATTAAAGGAAACATCGGGAATTTACCACAGGGTGATGAGGTATTCATAGATATTTTAGAACAATTAGGAGTTACCATACTGATTAATGATGAAGAAATTAAAATTAAAACACCTGAAAAACTAACAGGAGGAAAATTTGATTTGAGTAATTCTCCGGATCTTCTTCCACCACTTGCAATTTTAGCATTAAAATCATCAGCACCAATTGAAATAGTTAATGTAAAACATGCAAGATTAAAAGAGACAGATAGGATTGCAATCATATCAAGAGAACTTGTAAAACTTGGTATTAAAATTCAAGAAAGAGATGACGGTTTAATTTTAGAATCTTCAAAGAATTTGAAAGGTGCTCAACTAAATTCCGAAAATGATCACAGACTATTCATGTCTTTTTGTATTGCTGGAATGTATTTAGGGGATTGTACAGTAACAGATCCTGAATCAGTAAATGTTTCATTTCCAAATTTCCTTAAAGAGATGAATCATCTGGGTGCAAAAATTCAAGTGAATTGAAAATAATTTTCAAAAAATCAAGTAAAAGTTGTAAATGGCGCGACCCTGTATAGGATGAAAAGCATTCTCCTCACCCGCAACGCCTTGCGTAGATAACATGTCTTTTTCGCAGGGCCGCGCAAATTATGGTTTAAAATTTACACGTTTTTGCATATAATGTATGTGTAATCATTATATTTAACAATATATTATAATTATTTCATAAAAACATCATAATTCATATAATTCTTAATTAGTCATGTAATATTACCAAAAACCCAACACAGAGTAAAAAATTTCAGAATGAGGAATTATAAGCATCATTTAACTTTGCTAGATCATTGCCTGGAAGTTCAATTGGTCAGCGTTTAGTTTTAACAAGTTTTGGTGAAAGTCATGGAAAAGCTATTGGAGCAGTCCTAGATGGTTGTCCCGCAGGTTTAGAAATTAATGAGAAAGAAATTCAGAAGATGTTAGACCTGAGAAAACCAGGTCAAAACATGATATCAACTCAAAGAAAAGAGGGAGACGTTGTAGAAATTGTTTCAGGAGTTTTCAGAGGATTTACAACTGGTGCACCAATTACTATGTTGATTTGGAATAGTGATCAAAAATCAAAAGATTATGAAAATTTGAAAACAAAACTAAGACCAGGACATTCAGATTATCCTGCTATGGTAAAATATAGGCACTTCAATGATCATAGAGGAGGAGGCAGATTTTCAGGAAGATTAACTGCAACACATGTTATGGGTGGTGCAATTGCAAGAAAATTGCTTAAAGTATCATTAGGAATTGAAACAAATTCATTTACATCGCAAATTGGAAAAATAAAGATGGAGAGAGAATTCAATGAAAAAATGACATCGTCAATTTACAAAAATGAAGTCAGGTGTCCTGAAAATAAAACTGCAAAAATGATGCGAGAAAATATTTTAAATGCACGCAAAAAAGGAGATTCGCTTGGAGGAGTAATTGAATCAATTACAACGAATGTTCCTGTAGGTTTGGGAGAGCCAATCTTTAGTTCATTAGAGTCAGATTTGAGTAAAGCAATTTTTTCAATTCCATCAGTTAAAGGAATTGAGTTTGGTTCAGGATTTCTTGGCTCAGAGACATATGGTTCTGAAAATAATGACTTGTATGCAATAAAAAACGGAAAGATAATAACAATGACAAATAACTCAGGAGGGATTCTGGGAGGAATTTCAAATGGAATGCCAATAACTATGAGAATTGCATTCAAACCTGCTTCATCAATTTCACAAAAACAAAGTACAGTTGACATCAAAACAAAAAAAGAAGCAATCCTTCAAGTAAAAGGAAGACACGATCCATGTGTAGTTCCTAGAGCCCCACCAGTAGTAGACTCACTTGTGGCTCTAACTATAGCAGATCATGCACTACTTGCAGGAGCAATCAAGCCAGTTTTGTAAGAAAATGTCGAATATCAAGGAACTCCGAAACAGAATGGATGAAGTTACACTCGAAATGATAAGGTTACTAAAAACCAGAATAGATATTGCAAAAGAAATTGGCGAAGTTAAAAAAAATATTGGGAAAGGAGTAACAGATGAAATCAGAGAAGATAATTTACGTGGGAAAGTAATTTCATTATGTAATAAAATTGGACTAGATGAAAGTACCGCAACAAAATTTTTCAATTTCCTATTAAATGAATCCATAAAAGTTCAGTCAAACAATAAACAAACACATCTCTCAATTTTCCTAAAAGCAAAATCAATGGAACAACAAGGTAAAAAAATAATACATATGGAAGTGGGAGAACCAGATTTTTTACCACCACTCATAGTGAAAAATGCATTAGCAGAAGTTTTTGATAAAGGGTTTTTAAAATATGGTCAAGCAAGAGGCATGCCAATATTTAGAGAGGTACTTGCAAAATACGTTTCTAAAAAATTTAACGCAGATGTGACTGAAGATAACATTATTGTAAGTCCAGGTGCAAGATTCTCAATATTTACTGCAATTACAACACTTCTTAATCCAGGTGATGAAATGATAGTGATTGAACCTGCATGGCCTGCATACAAAGATTGTGCATTAAATTCAGGAATCAAAGTAAGGACGATCAATACAACTCTAGAAGAAGGATGGGAACCATCAATAGAGCAGATCAAAAATACAATTAATTCAAACACAAAAATGATTGTTTTGAATTATCCAAATAACCCAACAGGCAAAATACTTTCTGAAAAATTGCAAAATGACATTGTAGAATTAGTTAAGCAAAATGATCTGTATTTACTTAGTGATGAGATCTATTCACAATATGCAAAAACGAGCTGGAAAAGCATTCTATCATACAAATATAAGAAAAGTATCGTCACACAGTCATTCTCAAAATCTCATGCAATGACAGGATTCAGAATTGGGTATGCCGTCGCGGATGCCGAAATTATTGAAAAAATGGCAAAATTGGAGGCATTGTGCCTGACAAATGTGTCCGAACCCATCCAATATGTTGCCATGAAAGCCCTAGAGGCAGACACAACCAACAATTCTAATACGGTCCAAAATAGACTAAATATGTTGTCTAAAAAAGCATCTGAGATGGGACTAGACTTTGTAGTTCCAGATGGTGCAATGTATATTTTTGCTAGAGTTAATCAAGAAGGGTTTGACGGAGTTCAATTTGCAAACAGTACTCTTGAAAAAGGTCTTGCCATAGCACCAGGAGAAGGATTTGGAGATTACAAAAATTTTATTAGAATTTCTGCATGTCAAGACGAGAAAATACTAATTGAGGGAATGAATATACTAAGTAACATTATGAGTGAAATGCAATGAAGAAGATAACAATTATTGGGGCCGGAGGACAAATGGGGCAATGGTTTGCCAAATATTTTGCAGGGAAAGATTTTGAAGTAACAGGATACGATTCAGAAAATAAAATTACAGGAAAAAACATCATACTATCAGATTCTTTGGTAGGTTCAATTTTAAAGGCAGATTATGTAGTATTATGTACACCCACAAGAAGAACACCGGAAATTATCAGACTCATTGCAAAAGAGATGAAAAGAGGGACATATCTCATAGAAATATCATCAGAAAAATCAAAAGTAGTTTCATCACTATCAAAAATGCCAGACAAAATTAATCCAATTTGTATTCACCCAATGTTTGGCCCAGGAACAAAAATTATCAAAGGCCAAAATATAATTTCAGTACCAATCAAAGATGCTAAAAAAGAATTAACAGTTGCAAAATCATTGTTTGAAGGGGCAAACTTTGTAACCATTGATGCAGCAGAGCATGACAAAAAAATTGCAGTGATTTTAGGGTTAACGCATTTAATGAATTTAGTTTTTGCAAATATCATTTCAAAAGATGAAAAAATGAATCTTACAGAAAAAATGTCAGGCACCACATTTAGAATTCAAAAGACATTGGCAGAAAGCATCATGACAGAATCTCCAGAACTGATTGAAACGATTATTGCTAATCCAGAAATTAGAAGAGTTGCCGAAGAGCTTTGGAAAGACATTGGAAGATTACTTACTGCCGTTCAAGAATCAAAGACTGAAGAGGTAATTACATACATCAAAGAATGCCAAGAGAGGCTTTCCAAGCACACAGATACCAATGAGTCATACAAAAAGCTAACTAAAATGGTAAAAACCATTGAAAAATAGCAAACATGCGCTCAACAAAAATCGTCACATCTTTCATCAAAAGTAATGACAAACTATTGATTCTCAAAAGAAGTGACAGAGTAAAATCAATGAAAGGCCTCTGGGCCGGAATTAGCGGCATCATTGAAAATGACGAAGAGCCATTGAAAAGAGCAAAGATTGAAATTTTTGAAGAGGTTGGAATTACAGAAGACAAAGTCACGCTTATAAAATCTGCAAAATGGATGCGAGTTAATTCTCCGCAATATGAAAATCATGAATGGGAGATATACCCATTTTTATTCGAAGCAGAGAACCCAAGAATCAAGCTTAATTGGGAAAATTCACAATTTGAATGGATAGATATTGAAGAGTTAGAAAATTATCAGACAGTTCCTAGTCTTCAAAAAGTCTTATTCAATTTGTTGTAAATTGTTATTTTCTTTTTCGTATTTTTTTTGTTGTGGTAACATCATGTAAACACATGCACCACCACACATTGTACATGGCACATTATTTCCAGGGTGCTGTCCGGTTCTACTATGAATCTTAGCTGCCTCTTCAGGATCAATAGACAATGCAAGTTGTTTTTCCCAATCCAAAGTACGTCGAGCTTCTGTCATTTCTAAATCCCATTTGATAACTTTATCACGAATTTTAACAAGGTCGCCTGCATGAGCTGCAATTCTATATGCAATTAATCCAGATTTCACTTCCTCGGCATTTGGTAAAGCCAAATGTTCAGAAGGAGTAAGATAACACAGAAGATCCACCCCTTCACTTGCTGAAACTGCAGCCCCTATTGCACTTGCAATATGATCGTGACCAGATGCAACATCAGTAACTAATGGTCCTAGAACATAGTAGGGTACATCACCAATTAGAGATTTTGCCAATCTTACATTTGCTGCGACTTCATTTAATGGAACATGTCCTGGTCCTTCTACCATTACTTGTATATCTTGTTTATGAGCACGTTTTGTTAATTGAGAAATATTGATCATTTCTTGAACTTGCAATTCATCATGAGAGTCTAAGATGGAGCCAGGTCTAAGGGCATCTCCCAGGCTAAATGTAACATCATATTTTTTAGCAATTTCAATCAAATAGTCATAATGAGTCAAGTATGGATTTTCTTTATCATGTTTCAACATCCATGCAGCAGTAATTGTTCCACCTTTACTTACAACTCCACCATATCGTTGAACTTTTAAAATTCTTTTTGCAATGTCTTTAGTAATTCCGCAGTGAATTGTGGTATAATCAACTCCATCTTTTGCGTTATTTTCAAATGCATTAAGGTAATCATCTTCCGTTAAATTCAAGGGATTTTTGTGAACTTCAACACCATAATTATAAGCCTCATAAATTGGAACAGTTCCAAATGTTATTGGTGCAGAATTCATAAGAGTTTGTCTTATCATTTTAACATCACCCCCATCACTAAGATCCATTATTGTATCTGCATGGTATTTTATTGCGATTTTTGCTTTTTCAATTTCTTCATTCAAATTTACATTAAGAGTTGAAGTTCCAATGTTTACATTTACTTTAGTTTTAAGACCTTTACCTATTCCAACATTGTGAATTTTTTGTGGCCGTACGTTATTACTTGGAATTATTATAGAGCCACGAGCAATTTTTGGAATAAGCCAATCTAGTGAGACATCTTCATCTTTTGCAACTTGTTTCATTTCATCAGTTGGAATACCGCGTCTAGCAGAAGTCATTTGTGTAGCCATAACTTAATCTGTGTTTTTGCCTGATTTAAACAATCGTGGAAAATGAAAAAAGTGTTGATCGGTGCATAATTCCCCTATATTATATTGAAAAACTAAAATGGATTAACCGATATAATATCACAATAGATCAATATGAAAGCAATAAAAGAATGCAAGATGGTGGCAAGGATTTCTATAGTTTAAAAGACAATTTTTGTTCTTTTGATTGTATTATCCAATCAAGATAGTTTTAAAATTAATTTAGACTCAATTCCATTTGCAGACTTAGTTTTTCAGATTTTATCTTAGAGATCCTGTCCATAATATGCACGGTTATGTGCTTAGAATCATCGTGATTCGTAAAATGTTACATTTCCTAAACTCTTTGAATTAATTCAATTTCAGCAGAAATTAGAGAAATGTACTTTCTAAGTTTTTGATTTTCAGATTGTAGAGATGTTTGTCATCTTGGAGGACTCCAACTTTCTTCAATGTTTTCAGTGTTTGCAGATACAATGTATTGTTTGCCACATTTGAAACATTGCCAAAGGAATTTTCCATCTTTTTTTGTTTGGTATTGCATGGGAAGTAAACACGTTGTACATAGCAATTCATCAGTAGGAGAATTATTTACTACTGGAATTTTGGCCATTAGTTTTAAGAAAACCATTCAAGTATAAAATCAATGTTTAAGTGAAATATTTGAAAAAACACATAGTAAAAACAAATTAGTGTAAAGAAAAATGTCAAAGTATGAATTTACTTTCAATTGGAGGTTCGGATCCATCATCAGGTGCAGGTATTCAAAGTGACATCAAAACTTTTTCATCATTTAATGTTCATGGGTTAACAGTTATCACAGCTATCACGAGTCAAAACACATCAAATTTTGGTATTGTAGAACCAGTTTCACAAAAAATTTTAAAAGATCAGATAGAATCGATAATGTCAGACTTTAAAATTGATGGAATAAAAATTGGAATGGTATACAATTCCCAAATTATTAAAATTCTAAATAGTAAACTAAGAAAAATAAAAATTCCAATTGTAGTAGATCCAGTTATCAAATCAACGACTGGTGGAACATTGATAGAAAAATCAGCCATTTCAGATTTTCAAAAATATATCATTCCTCTTGCAACAATAATTACACCAAATGAATTTGAATCCAAAATACTATCAAATACTAAGATAAGTTCTAAAAAATCATTACAAAGTATTGCAAAAAAAATTCAAAGAATGGGTGCAAAGAATGTTGTAATTACGGGAGCCAAGGCAGACAATAAAACAATATCAGATTTTGTTTTAGAAAAAAATGCAGAATATTTTATGTCTGTAAACAAAATTAACAGAGTCAATCATGGTAGTGGATGTAATTATTCAGCATCTATAATTTTTGCTTTAGCAAAAAATAAGACAGTAAAGGAATCATTAAGATTTGCCCAACAATTTACTCAAAATTCAATTAAAAATGCAAAAAAAATTGGAAAAGGAATAGCAATAACAGAAATTCGAGATACTGTAAATCAAGATTTATCAGAAGCAATAAACAAATTTATTCAAATTAAAAATATTTACAAAAATATTCCTGAATGTCAAATAAATTTTGTATATTCCAAACAAAAACCAAGATCAATAAAGGATGTTTTAGGTATTTCTGGAAGAATAGTTAAATCAGAAAAAGAGGCAATGGTAGCAGGTCATCTAACTTATGGTGGTTCAAAACATGTTGCAACAGCATTATTAGTAGTAAATAAAAAATATCCAAAAATTCGCTCTGCAATAAATCTAAAATATCAAAATGATACAATTTCAAAAATTAAAAAAACAAAACTAGAGATTTCAAGTTATGATAGAAATAAAGAGCCAAAAAATGTGAAAAATAAGGGTTCGACCATTGAATGGGGCATAAAAGAAGCAGTCAAGAATTCAACAAAAATACCAGATGTGATTTACCACATAGGAGGTTTTGGAAAAGAACCAATGATCATATTATTTGCAGAAACACCAAATGAGATTTTGAAAAAAATTTTAAGAATTATTTGAGTTGGATCAAAATCAAACCTTAAACATAAACAACAAATAATTAAATAGAATTTAGGAAGGCAATGGATTTTACGTGGAATTTAAATTGAATACTATGCATTACGTTTCTTTCAAAGATTATGTTTCCATGGAATAAAAACAGAAGAATAAAAAACGGTTTTCTTAAAAATAGACGTTACATGTATTGGAAATAATGTCGTCTACAAAAAAGCATATAAGAACATATTCAAAAATTAGGTAAGAACTAAAAATGAATGAACCAATAATAAGAGAATTAAGAAAAGGAGACATACAAAATGGATTTTTAACAACACTTGATGCATTAAAGAAGGCAAGTGATATTGATAATGATAAGGCAGTTAAGATTTTTGAGAAAATAAATTCCAATCCAGATCACATAATTGCAGTTGCAGAGTTAGATGGAAAAATTGTCGGTTCCACTACACTGCTAATAGAGCAAAAATTCATTCATGATGGAGGAATGGTAGGTCATATTGAAGATGTTGCAGTAAACAAGGATTTTCAAGGACAAAAAATAGGTCAGAAAATCATAAAATATCTTTTAGAAATCGCAAATAGTAAAGGTTGCTACAAAACAATTCTAGATTGTACAGATGATGTAAAGCCATTTTATGAGAAATTAGGCTTCAAGAAAATTGCAAGTGAATTAAGATTTGATCACATTTAGAAATATTCTTTTTTAGGTCGCTTCTTTGAATGTTTCATCAAATATGCTCCCACTACAATTACAGGAAATGATAACAACATAAACAAAATAGGAATGTATCGAACTGAATCAGTAAGATAAACATCATCGATTTTATCTATCATAGAATACGAAACAACCATTCCAGAGAATAAAATTATTCCCCCTACAACAATTAATCCACCAATTTGTTTTGAACCATATTGTCTTGACATGATAAATGCAACGGCAGCTAAAATACCAGCTGGTGCAACACCGATGGAGATGAATTGAAGTATTTTTGGATCTGCTGAAAATGCAGCTCCAAATTCAAATTCTTCAGGAACATTAATCATAAAATTGTAAACAGAAATCATTTCGCCTGCAAACATTGCAAACAACCCTACACTTGTAATTGCAAGCCATTTCTCTATTGCCATAATAAAAATAGATTTTAGTTGATAAATAAACCATTCAAAAAATTATACAATGCCAACTAGGTTGGCTAATTCTTTCCTGCAAGATGTTCCAAGTTTTTCAGCAGCTTGTTCTGGTGAAACATCATTTAAGAAAATACCATAACCACGTTCTAATCCAGACCATGATTTTGTAATAGGATAAACTTCAATATGCCAATGAATTTGTCTACTATTTTTCTTTTCAGGAGAAAGATGAAAAACAAGATTATATGATACATTTTTGACGGTTTTGGACAATCCACCCAAAGTGGCCCTCAAAATTAAAGATAAATCATTGATTTCTTTTTGAGTGATTTTAGAAAAACTAGTAGTATGTTTTTTTGGAGAAATCCAAAATTCATAGGGATATGATGGAGACCAAGGACAAAATGAGATAAATCCTTCTGTTTGAAGAATCTGTCTTGGACCGCCAATTTCTTCATTGACTGTTTGGCACATTGGACACACGCCTTTTTCATTTAGAATTTTGTGTGACGCCTCAGATTCACTTTCAATTACTGGAGGAATTGTGGAAAATGTAAGAAGATTAAGATGAGGATGAGGATTAGTACTTCCTGCCAAATCACCATGATCAGCGTAAATTGAAACATATGTAACACCCTTTTGAGTATAGAGCCACCTTAATCTATCTTGAACAACAACCAGAACATTTGACCATTGTTCAGGAGCAATTGTTGCAAAGGTGTCTTTTTCTTTTGGGGATGCAACAACAACGTAATGATATCCATATGCAGGTTCGCTATAGAAAGGTCTGTCACTGTAAGAATTTTCTGTATCAATTGAAACGATAGGATTTTTACTTTCAAATACTCGAATAACCCAACCTTCGACATATTCATCCTCATTATCTTGAAGACGTTGTAGCATTCCATCTTTTGCAACAAGTGATAATACAGAAGGGTTTGTCATAGATTCATTTCCAGGAGCAAAGGGAGATTTTTTTGGATCAATAATTTTGTCTTCTTTTTTTGTTACAATCATGAAACGCTCGGAGACATAATCTTTGCGCATATCCCCCATAATTGTAACTAAAAGTAAATGTCTGTTAAAACGTTTGCTAAGAGATAATTCTAAATTAAAAATCCATTTTGTGGTTAATTTCAATTGAAATTAAAAAATCATACTTTGATCAAAAATGAATAATTTGAAAAATAAATTAAAAGAATCAAATTAATTTTAAATTTTTGATCGCATATTTCGTTAAGCTTTAAAGGAGGTATCTGAAGTGCATAATCAGAAGGCATTATGGATAATTCAGATATTCATATGATTTACGTTCTATTAGATGGAGTGGGGGATCTTCCACATCCAGATTTACAAGGAAAAACTCCATTGGAAGCTGCAAAAACTCCAACTTTGGACAAGATTGCAAGTAACGGGCGTATAGGAGAAGTAATTTCGGTTGGAAAAGGAATTGCCCCAGAGTCAGACATTGCTGTTTTCAATATGTTAGGATACAAATTCAATCATGCAGAGTATGCGGGAAGAGGAGTGATCGAAGCCATTGGAATTGGGATTGACTTTAAAGATGGGGATTTAGCATTAAGAGGGAATTATTCGACACTAAATGATGACGAAGTAATAATAGATAGAAGAGCAGGTAGGAATATTGAAAAAGAAGATGCAGATGGAGTTGCAAAAGAAATTGAAGAAAAAATAAAATTGTCAAGTCCAAACACATCTGTGGTAGTAGCCCCTACAATTGGCCACAGGGTTACAGTTAGAATTAGAGCAGACTCTAGAAAACTTTCTTCGAGAATCACCAATACAGATCCAGCATATAGCAACATTGGAGGTATGGGGGTAGCAAAAGCAGTTGGTGATTTTCTAAAAATTGAAAAATGTTTACCCTTAGAAGACGATGAAGATTCAAAATTCACTGCAAATATTGTTAATGAGTTTTCGGAACAATCAATCAGAATTATGAAAGAAAGTCAAATTAATAAAAAAAGAAAAGAGCAGGGAAAGAAGCAACTTAGTTGTATTTTACTAAGAGATGCAGGAAACAAATATCCAGATGTAATTCCAATTAATGAAAAATATGCTATGAAATTTTCATGTATCGTAGATATGCCAGTAGAGCTTGGAATCTCAGATGTTTTAAAGATGAAAGCATTTGAAGCTGGAGGATTGACAGATTATGAAGAAAAGGCCAAAGTAGCAGCAAAAGCAATGGAGACTCAAAATTCAATTTATGTTCACCTCAAGGGACCAGATGAATTTGGTCACGATGGAGACGCAGTTGGCAAGATGAGAAACATTGAAGAGATTGATCAGAGATTTTTCAAAACACTTGTTGAAAATATTGATTCAAGTAAAGTTGCAATTGTCATATCTGCTGATCATTCCACACCATGTATCAATAAAGGTCACAGTGATGATCCAGTACCAGTTTTAATTTCAGCTGATTTTATTCAAAATGATGGAACTACCAGAATGACTGAAGAGCAAGCAAAGAAAGGAAGTATAGGTTTGCTTCAAGGTGCAGAAGTAGTTCCAAAAGCTCTAGAATTAATTAAATCTCAAAAATAGTCAGCTTGTTTTCTTGTTGCATTTTTACAGCCATTTTTCTAATTCTATCAATATCAATTGAATGATACATCGAGGGTGAATCTACTAGTTTATCTAAGACTCTTTTGAGCATTCCAATTCCAATACTAACATCATTTTTTTGAGCGTGAGCTAATGCTACTGCCATGAGAATAATTCCTTGTACAAGTTCTTTTTCTCTACCAAAACATTGTTTCCAAACACCTTCAAATGCCTCATGGCTCTCCCAAAATCGTTCATTGTTAAAGTAGAAAATACCATCGGCAATTCCTTTTTCTTTTTCAATCTCCTCTTCTATGACATGTCGAATATTGTCAATAGGACCAATAGGAGATAATTTTTCAACAATGGTGTCAAGATCTTCTTTTTCAACAGCCACATCTAACTCCACAAATTTACTGGCAACTCGTGCAATCCTAACTGATGCATCCATATCAGATGACAGATCTCTTGCTCTGTAAACGATTTCACGTGATTGTTCAGGTGAATATCCAGTATTTTTGAAATGAAGCATGTAACGTTCCACGGTAATATTCTGGAAAGATTTCTTAAATTTCTTCGCTAATTCCCAATCAAGGTTTATATGAAATATCCAAAGGATTTTTAATACATGTCCATCATCGAAACGGTCACAGACGTAGATAATACCTTTTTATCTAGAAGAGAGCTCACGTGCAATTTTGCAGGATTGGGCGGAAAACTCAAAAGTATGGAGGCCACAGATATGGTTACAAAAGAATTCAAGCTAGATGGCAAAGTTGTAATTCCAATGAGACTTAGAACTCATGTAGGGAAATCACATGTTACAGGTACTTTCTATGTTTATGATGATGAAAATTTGGCAAAAAAACATGTCAATCCAACAATTTTCTCAAGAATTGAAAAAATCAAGGCAAAATTGGCAGAGGCCAAAGCAGCAGAGACATCTGGAGAAGCATCAGATGAAGTGAAAGCAGAAGATACAATACCTGAAGAATCAAAAGCAGAGGAGAAAGACAAGTAATGCCGGTAGAACAAAAAGGCAAGAAAGGCTCCAGTCCAAATGTTTACAAATATTTCAAAGTAGATGGAGACAAAGTTACAAGAATTAGAAAGATTTGCTCTAGATGTGGAAAAGGTGTTTTCATGTCAGAGCACGAAAACAGACATACTTGTGGAAAATGTGGACTGACTGAGTTCAATCAGTAACAACAAAAACACTATAATATTTTCTAAATTAATACAATCTTTTTTGGTGAATTTTAGAACTTTTTTCTTCTAATTGTTCAATTTTTGAAACAAATTCTGGTACAAGTTTTATTTTAGAAAAAGATTCAGCAGATAATTTGACATTATTAACATCTAGTGAAATATTTGATTTAGGAAGATTTTTGTCAGCCCAAAATTTCATCACTTTATCTTCAAGTTTGTAATCACGAAAGCCAGAAGGGAATTTTTGTGTAATGTGATTTAACAAAGTACGATCTTTGAAGACAACTCTAGGTTCAAACAATCGTGTTTCATCAGTATAAACATTTTCAAATAGATTTCCAGAGATTTCATCAGAGAGCAACTCCATCTTTGAAATTTTTCTCATCAATTCTAAGAAATGTAAAAACTCATGTGCCAAAATTGCATGAATTGTGCCTTTAAGCCCATAAGCAATTAAAGGTGCAGATATTTGAATTACAACCTGAAATTTATCATCAACCATTACAGGAATTGTTCTTGCAAATAATATTCCAAATTCATAAGAATTAGGATCTGAAGAAGACAGTACAAGTGAAGGCTCCACATATACAACAGGATATTTAATCCCAGATGCTTTTTCAATTCGATTTATTCCTGCAATGACAATTGGAAAACGTTCTACTACAAGATCATAGACATCATGAGGGATTATTCCTTTTGAATATGCATCTTTAAAACGTATTAGCGGATCCAATATTACTCCTTGACAAGTTTGAATGTAAAAGGGTTAGTTTGTTTAGGATCTTGGTTTTCCAGATTTTGCTTTCTTTTTTTTACGGGTTTCAGCTCGTTGATCAGCATGTCTTTGATGTTTACCTTTTTTTCTTATTGGCATGATGTTTTACCATATTCAGAGGTAGTTAATTGTTATCATTCATAGGAAAAACAACATAAAATCATTAACCGATTTAATAAAAAATATTTTGATAATCGAAATAGACAGTATGAAAATATTATTGGTTGCATCTGCATGGTATGTCCTCGCTCTTTCAATCTATTCTTCAACCAAGCAATGAATACACATTTTCTTGTTCTGTATGGTAAACCATGCAAAATTATGAACAAATCCTTTCTTACATTCAGTCAAGAATCAAGGTATCTTGAGTGATGATTTGAAGTAACAAAGTTAGATAACATCTCGATCAGAGTCAACTAGAATATCGATCCTTGAAATTACACCTAACCCCAGATAAACAAACGTTACAAGGATCATGCTAAATTTTTCATTCCCTCAGTAAATGGTCTATTAGGGAGTTCATCGTCAAAATCAAAGACCGAGATTATTTGGATTTCCAGTCAGCAGCTGAAAACTCAGGTCTAAGAGTAGATGAAAAGATCTCAGAAATAATTCAGTACTATCTCATCATATAGCGGAATAGAAAGAAATTCTCAAAATAACACCTGAACCCTGACATTGGTGTCTTCTGCTACTATCTGTTTTGCATGAACCTCGCAGTATCGCATGATCTCCTTGCAAAACGGTTGTCTTGAGTTGCCGCGAAAATAGTAGAACATTAGTTTGACATAGCTTTTGGCATTACATTGGATAATGTTGCAGATCAAGATCATGGATGCTCTATGAAAGATTAAAGGAATAAGTTATTGTGAAATGGGGTGTTGTTCTGCCATTATCTAGATTTAGGCTACGTCTACCCCATGAAAAGACGCTGTTGAACTATTACAAACTTTGTATTTAAGATTCACTAATCCATAAATAGTAAAAATGTGTCTAACAGTGATCAGCCAAGGGAATGCATCACATACTTTAATCATCCTCTCGGAATGATTGATTTTTCCCTTGGTGCAATACAAGAAATTCAACAATGCTAAATTATATTTCTCCATTAATGATTTTCATGTCAAGCTGTCAAGTCCTTTTAGCGCTTCTTTATTTTGATTTTACTTGTGCTCTATCTCCAAGTGAATCTCTAGCTTGTGGGGAGATCTAGTACTGTTTGGCAGATGAGACAGCAGTAGGGCTGAGATCTAAGATAGATGATTTTAGAAGTTAAGTGAATGGTTATTGCATAATCTTGTATAGAATTATGAAATTAAATAATCATTTTATGCTCATCTTGAGGGGGACGTAGGTTAGCTTGGTATACTGCCAGCCTCGGGTGCTGGAGATCATGGGTTCAAATCCCATCGTCCCCAGACAATTATACTATGTAATATTACAAATCCATTAAACTCTGAAAAATTATTCAAAATTATTGTATCTCAAAAGAAACTATCCAACTTCACCAGATGCGCAACATGCCAAACGCACTTTCTATGATACCAATGATCACACCTGATCCTGCATTTGTCAAACGGAAGTTGCTTTTTGCATAGGATGCAGGCAATAATCATGATGACTTGTGAGATGGATTAGTGGGATTGGCTTAAGAGAGAATGGTTATTGCATAATCTCATACAGAATTTTGAAACAAGTCTGACGTGCATTATCAAACGCTGTTGATAATGGTTGTTATCACATATGCACATACTGCAACTGCTGCCATAATTATCGGTAATTTCAGAGACATGTTGTGAGGTATCTTGTTTTGCCAATAAGTATTACAATGGTTTTGAATTACTCCTCTTAATCAATCCATCAAAATTTAATCCATGATCAAACACGTCGTACTGATAATGAAATCTTCCTTGTGAGGGAGGGAATCTTGTGTATTACAATTCCATGAGAGTTATTTTGACTAGATAGATCTTCGCGGTAGATGTAACAAACGAATAATATCTTGAGATTTTGAAAATAATTGAGAAGTGTTTGGTAAATACGGAGGCATTCCATTATTTTGTTACAATTAGGGCAAACTACAACTGAAATATGTGTGTCCACGATCAATTCAAAATTGCATTCTCGGCATATCCAGACTGTCATTGCCATTGTATCGCAGTTATGGGAAACTCAAATAAAATATTGATTATCTGAGAAGTTAACATTTGTTCAATGAGAAGTGTTTAGAATATCTATTTGAACAAGGTATAAAGATAAAATGTTCCAACCAATCCTAAAACAACAATCCAATAAGTCCACGGCATGTGTTTCGGTTTTTTTGAAGGATATACGGAATTTTTTATGTCTTTAAGTTGCACAATATCAATACATGTTCATTGTATATAGACACACATCATCAAATCTTTAACATTCGTCTAAAATAGGACCTCATCATATCATCATCTATTGTATAGCAAACATGTGATGCAGTCGATTTCTTTTTCTTTGTTGATGCCAAATAATGATTTGACTGAATTAATCATTAAGAGAAGTAAAAGGTAATCAGTCACAAAGTTGTAAATTAAAATATATTGAAAACGCTTAGTCCATATAGTTGGTTCATAAGTATATAGTTACATGAGATTATTTGTAACAGGTAAAAAAAGAGGTAGATTAATTGAAGATCATCTTGTTAAAACATCTATGGAAATGTGGGTGGAATGAATGAAAAATAAGAAAATCGACATGGCGTTTGCAATTCCTTTTGTATTACTTGTCGGAATGATCATAATCTTACCATAACAGCATTCAGTCATTTTAGGGACAAAGCATCTAAAAATTACTTATGATAAATGCTCTTGTACAATCACTTTTTGCCTCTATCCATCCCTTACACGAGTTAAATTTTTGTTCCCTAGGCCGTTTTGTATAGTTCAGGTAGACGTATTTGGGAGGTTTTTATGTGTAGGTTTGACATAGTATGCGTGTCAGAATTTCTTGTTTGTTCAAATTGTGGTTTAAAGTATTCTACAAATGATCATCAATCATGTTCTCATTGTCACTTTACAATCAAGCGTGTTACATTAGTTAAGGAACTTCACGCAGGATATTAATTTCAGGCGCATTATCTTTAGCGTTGAAAAGAGAGTTTAGAAAAAAGAGATTAGAAAATAAAAAAGAATATTTGAAAATAATCAAGTTTAAAATTAATCAAACAAAACTAGTCTAAATCTTCTACTTTTGGTGTTTTTGGTAACATTCTTTACAATATACTGGTCTGTCTGCTTTTGGTTCAAAAGGAACCTCAGTTTCTTTTTTGCAGTCAGCACAGGTACATTTGTACATTTTTCTGTCTTGTGACATAATTCACAGAAAGTTCTTTCCTATAAGAATGAGCGTATTGGAGATCAGATTCTAAATAAACGGTTCAAATTAGATAATTAAATCAACTTTCATATTCAATAGTTCTCATGCCAAAACAAGGTTTGTTTCCTTTACTCCAACATTTACAAGAACAAGAAATAGCCTTTCCGGTTTCCAAGTCTTTTACAACTTTGTGAAAAACGCCCTCTCTAATTTCTGATTCAATCGATATTGTTTCATATCTATCAGGCTCATGATTATAATCAACCATGACTGTAATCAGATAATTTTGAACTTAAGCATATTGTCTGTTCTCAAGAGTTTAGAATCTCTACTTACAATTACAAATCAGTACTCAATGTTTTCAATGCAAAATTCCCACACTTTGGGCACCGATGTTTTTTCAATAATTCTGTATGAGTTTGCATAGATTTTTTAGAATATGTAAGGTGTTCTCCACAATCTTCACATACACCAGGTATGTCTCCTTTAGGAATCATGTCTTTCTAAATTCTGTGTTAACTTAAGCGTATTGTCTGTGCTCAAAAGAGTTTAGAATCTATGATTCCTTATCCTCGATCTTTTTGATTTCTTTTTCTATTTTTTGAATATTCTTGTTCCAAATTCCAATATATTTTTCTATTTTTTCAAGATCTTTTTTAGAATCAGAGTTGGAGTTAATCAAAGATTCTCTTTTTTCTAAGTGCTGATTCAATCTCTTTTTAGAATCCTCTAACTTTTTGTATTGAAATTCTAAAACCTTTTTTGTGATAAAATTCATAGATATTCAACTGTTATACATTAAATTAGAATATTCAACTTAAGCATATCGTCTATGAAGATAATTCAAAATTTCTTGTAGGATCATTATGAGATAAAATAAATGAAAATCGTTAACTATCGCCTGTATTTCGTTTTTTAAAGTGTTCTATATAGATTAGTCTTATTACTTTGTTTAAGCTAACTAATTCTTGAGATGGCAATGAAACAAGTTTTAAAACAAAAAATAGATCCGGATTCATTTGATCTGGAAACTGTTCTGTTGGGCACATGGGAAACCCAACAAAACTAGATTATTTTTTATTTTGAGCAGTTGTTATAGTGTGGAGATGTGCACTTACATTCAACAAGGAACAGATAGCAAATACGCATCATGAAATATTCAAACATCCAGTACAAAAGACAGAAACATCAATTCACAACTAAACGTTATTTTTCTTTGTAAAATTACATTACAATTCTAGTTTAGGAGAATTTCTCAGCTACAGAATTTGTGCACTTTTACCAAAATATGCCTTGACATGTGGTCTAAACAAGTAATACAAAATCACAATATCGATGATCAGGCCGATGATATTCATTAATGGCAAGTCAAATATCAGACTGATTATCGTCAGGATTAGTGTAATGGTCCATGCCCATGGTTTTCCCTTGAGCAGCCCCCATGCCATTACAAAAGAGATCACGCCAAGTACTACTGTTATTCCACCGATTATGCTAATAATTGCACCGCCACCGGCATCACCCATCATGCCCATTCCCATCGAACCCCATAATGCGCTAAAGGAAATACCAATTCCAATTGCAATCGCACCGGAAATTATCTCAAGAATTGCAAGAATTGTAACTCCTGTTGGCCTTATTTGGGAAGACATATGACTTTGCAGAATACGTTGTGTAATAAGTGATTCATCCGCCTCGCTGGTGTTCGGCTCTTGATGACTTTTGTTATCATTGTACTTCAATATCTTTAAAATCAAATTCACTGCATTTACACGAAGTGTTAAGAATTTGAGAAATTCCAGGAGTTACATCATCGCCGTCAACAAATCTCATAACCGGTAAGCCACCCTCAGTTTTTAAAGATAAGGTAAAAATATTTTTAGAGTTTTTTTTATATTTTACAAGGAATATTTTCTTCTCTGATCGTTTTCCTGATTTATCATAAACTACTACAGGGTGCTTTTCAAGAATTTTTAATTTTGTAAGATTTTTGGAATTAATATCAGAAGATGTAGAAATTTTTAGTTGAATTGAAGAATAAAATTTTAGAGGTTGTTTGGGAGATTCAGAAACCAATTTAAAATTAGGAATTTTTAGAGAATTACTTTTAAAAGAAGTTAGTTTCAGATTTCGTTTCAAAGGATTTTGAAGTTTAACAAAAAATGGTCTTCCAGTACCTAAAACTAAACTAGATTTATCCTCGCCACCAATCCAAGTGAATTTGGCAGTAGTTCCACCAATTTTGTCAAAAAGAAGTTTTGAGATCTGACCCTCAACGCTTTCAAATTCAGAAATTCCATGAAAATCACACATCCTGCATCCTTTTCCAGAACAATTGATGCATGGTTTTTGTTTCTGATGAATACCACGAATAGTTTTAACATATCTTCCAAAGAAAGTAATTGATTTTGAACGTAATTGTATTGAGTCATCTTTTAAATTTACAGTGAAAGTAACGTCAGGGTTTTGAGTATCAAGGATTTTTTTTGTTTTTTTAGAAAAAGATTTTGCCATCTCTCTTGCAATGTCAGTCTTTATGCCATCGATTCCTCTTAGTTTGTATTGTGAACGAATAAAATCATCCCTATCTATAATGGATGGTTTTATGATTACTCCAATACTGAATGTGTCATAAGAATAATTTGATGAAGAATCAAGCATTAATTTTAAAAAATAGTCTAAATTTTCAAATAGATTTTTACAAATATAACATTTTTTTGCAGAGTTTTGATTTTTGTTTAGTTTTTCCCCTAAAAGTTTGTTTGATGACCGACGTAATTTTTTTGAGAATAGTCTTCCCAAACAATTATTGCATAAAGGATGTTTTTTTGATATTTGATTTACAACAGGAATTATTTTTTGATAGTCAGACATACTAAAAAATTTATTTCAGTATTATCCCAATCCCATTTTTCTAAGAGTACCCTGCATTTGACGTCCTTTGGAAGCCTTCATCATACTTTTAGAGTTTTTATAATTTTTTATTAGTTCTTTAACTTCGCCTTCTGGCCATCCAGACCCACGAGCAATTCGTTTGATTCGGGAAGAATTGATTAAATCAGGATCTGCTTTTTCATCTTTTGTCATACTTTGAATGATATATCGCCACTTTGATACTCTGCCTTCCATTTGATCTAATTGATCATTTTTTACCATCCCAGAAAAACCGGGCATGCTGTCAAGTAAACCCTTGAGAGAACCAACTTTTGTGACCTCTTCTAACTGATAAAAGAAATCATCCATGTTCATTTTTCCGCTGGAGATTCTTTTCATTCTAACATCATCCCCTTCACTTTCTAATCGTTTTGCCAAATCCAAAACAGCTTGAATGTCACCCATCCCAAGTAATCGTCCAACAAATCTGGTGGGAGAGAACTTTTCTAAATCGTCAATTCTCTCACCAGTACCGATGTACATTATTTGTGCGCCAGTAGCAGCTGATGCAGCAAGTGCACCGCCTCCTTTAGCTGAGCTGTCTAATTTTGTAATGATTACACCGCCTACAGGAATAGTTTTGTGAAATGCTTCTGCCTGGTTAAAGCATTGTTGTCCTATTGTTCCATCAATTACAAGTAATGCCAAATCAGGGTCTGCAGCTTTGTTAATTCTATCCATTTCATCTAGTAAATCTTGTTCTTCTTTGTGACGACCTGCAGTATCAATTAGAATTACATCCAATGGTTGTGATTCATAATGTTTTAACCCATTTTTTACAATACTGGGAGAATCTTTGTTATTTTCTTCCCCATAAACTTCAACATTAGACTTTTCACACATTGTTCTGAGTTGCACCAAGGCGCCAGGTCTGTAAGTATCAGCTCCAACTACTCCGACTTTGTACCCCTGCCTAGTCAAAAACTTTGCAAGTTTTGCTGCAACAGTAGTTTTACCGCTACCTTGGATTCCAAGCAATATTATCTTATTTTGTTTACCAGGTTTAAAATCAAAATCAGACTCATTACCAAGTAATTTTGATAGCTCGTCATAAAGAATCTTCACTATGTGATCTTTTCGTGAAAGACCAGGAGGAGGAGTTTCATTAAGTGCTCTTTCTTCTAAATGTTTGGTGATTTCTAAAACTAATCGTACATTAACATCCGATTGTAATAATGCTCTTTGAACATCTTTAGAAAGCTCTTTGATTAGGTCCTCATCAATTCCCGACGATTTTACAATTTTTTTGATTGCGTCACCTAAACTGTTCTTTAGTCCATCAAGCATTATAATTCAATCCCGCATCCACTATTTCAAACCTTCCTCTATAACCATTCCATTCTTTTTTGGATTCTTTAATAATGATTCTATGGGAAAACAGAGGACAGTTAACTACAAATGTTTCTGCTTCGCCTCCTTCAAAATTTAAATTGAATCCAAATTTTTTAGATAGGTGTTTCAAAGTATTAACATCAAACTTTGAAATAGATTTCCCAAGCCAAGAATCATCTAAACCATCAGAAGAAACAGAAGTAATAATGAAATTAAAATTGGAAGCAATCAAATCATTCATGTATTTTTCTGGTTCTGAATTCCATAAAGGAGATATTGAAATTAGATTTAATTTGGAGCAAAGTGTTTCAAATTTTTCTTTTTGGAAATTGCTTTTTATTCCACCATGAACTAAACCCTGAATTTGATATTGATCTATTGCTTTTTGCAGTAACTGTTCCAGTAAAAATAATTCATCATCAGTGTCATCAGAATTGGAATTTATCGTCAATTGAGGAATTTTCATAGATTTGGATTGTAATTTCGTCCATTGAAGATTAGGATGATGCAATAAATGACTTTCATCAGATTTTGCAAAAACACTCAACAAACATACTACTTTGTGACCTTGTTTTTGAGCAAGATAAATGGCATATGCACTATCCTTACCACCTGAAAAAAGAGAAGCTAATTTCATAATCTAAAAAAGATTTCATTCAACAAATTTCAAAAATTTGTTGAAAAAGGATGCCTCATTACTCATAATCCTCATCAATATTCAGACGGCTTTTCCGCTCATCATCAGCATCCAAATTAGGACTTGATACGCATGATTTTAGTGATACGGTTAGGATGTATTACCTGTTTGTTTTGCATTGTGAAAGTCAAAATAGTTATTAATTTTAATTCTACTCTTGTGTATTTTAAGGTAAATATTAGAAGATTCACATCAACCTTCATTTGTGGAGATTGAAAAAATACAATAAAAAAACTAATTGTGTGGAGTTTGGTGAGTACCCAACATGATTGTTTCCCGATCAAATGAATCAGGATCTGGTTTTTTGTTCAAAACAACTTTTTTCATCGTAATAGTAACACGTTTCAACAATAAAAGAGTTGGAATAAAATTATTAGACCGTGTTGTCTGGTGATGGTTCTAAACCACCACATCCAAATCAAGCGTGAACATGCAAGATACATTTTTTGTGATATCGACGATTACATCTGTTCCTGCATTCATTCAAATGAAGTTATTTTTAAGAAAAGGTATAGGCAATGATCATGACGGTCATAAGAAGAGTTTATGATTTTTGTTTAAGAGATGCAGTTAATGTGAAAATTAAACTAGATTTCTAAGTATGTTTAGTACAATACTATGTCTTTCAGGAGTAATCCACAGTCTTTTGTAAATTTGAAAATCAGTTTCTAAAACAATAGCTTTTTTCTTTGTAGGCCTTGTAGCATCAAAATGAAACCAGTCTTTAAAATTTTTAGAGCCAGAGATTCTCAGTCTTCCGGAAAATAACCCCATGTTTTTCTCCGAAATTGTTCTAACGTGGGATAATTTTACATCCTTTTTACCCCAAGGCAAAGCCCAGGATTTGAATCGTATTTTATCATCAAAGATTTGCATATGTTTGTCATTGTATAGAAGAGTTTTTGACATGTTTTGTTACACATTATTCCAAATTTAAAGATCTTTTTTTATATAGTCTTAAACCGTTTTTTGATAAAATGATTATGTTCGATTCTACATTACAGGGACTCATCCATCAATTGGAATGAAATTGATGCAAATATGTGTAAAAAATAAAATAAAAAGGATCAGATTACTTTGAAAAGCGACATCATCCCTGCTGAGATGTGATCATTGACATGGCAGTGGAACATCCAAGTTCCTACATTGTCAGGAACAAAGTCAACAGTCTTTAGACTAGCTGGCATTAATTCCATAACATCAATTCTCATTCCATTCCATAGGACAGTATTTCCGTGCCAGTGTGGAGTGTGCAAATCTACCTCAGTTCCCATACCAATTAAATACCAACGAACATGTTCACCTTTTTGAATTGTTTGTCCTGGCAAATTACCATAAACATATCCGTTAATGCCGTGCATGAGGTTACTTTCAGCAAAATCGTCATCTCCTACTAATTCCTCGTTATCACAAGTTTGATCTGTGAATTTTTCTAAATTATCACATAGATAATGACTAGAATTTTCATCAGAGACTGTAAACAGACTTACCATTTCTCTATCAACATCAATTGGCCTACCATTAGAATCAGCCATTCCTTTTGATGTAACAACAATTGGTCCAACAAGTCCTGAATTGGTATCCATTGGAGAATCAACATGTGAGTGATACATCCAAATGATTGAGCTTGGATCATTTGGTCCAGGTCCAGCACGTTCTGGTACAGTCCAGACATAGGTATGTGTTTTTCCTGGAGCAACTATTCCATCAGATTTGTTACTTGTAGCAGTTCCATCATTGTATTCAGATCCTTCAGAATCTTTGTCATAGAATACACCATGAGGATGAACAGAATAGTCTAGTTCAGCAGAATTATTTTTGAATACAACTTTGATTGTGTCACATACTTCTGCATGAATCATGGGTCCTAAAGTTCCAAGATGTTGCCATTCAGATATTCGCGGTTTAAGTTCAGAAAATGTATCATCGGTGTATTCACGGTATAACGCCTTGATGTATGTGCTTCCAATTCTATCAGGACTATTCCCTACAAACACATTTTCATCTTCAGTAAACTCATGTGCTTTCATCTGGTTAAATCCTAAAGGAGCATAGTCCCACTCTATCTCATCTGCTGCAATGTAATAGGTACGTGTTTTACCTTCATTGCTTTTACATTCATTAGTTTGGAAAGTGGTTTGAACTCGAATTTCTTTATTAGAAGAAGTACTAGTTGCTGGCTCAGAACATAATCTGTCACCACAAACCTTGTCAGAGCCAATTTCTGGAAGACCCACTCCTTGACCTTTAGCGGCTTCACTTTCTTGAAGTAAACCTACTGATAGGGATGCAGCAAGTGTTACAGATAATGCAATTAGTATAAGAGATGTTCTTGATTTAGTCATTGCATCAATGAAAGAGGGATTTCTTTTAAACCACATGCACATTCTTTGAAGTTATTCTAATTTTTGAGAATAAGATGATTATAAAAGATGAAAAGAGATACATGCCACAAGTGTTTTAGTAACATATCAATTATTTTTCATGACTGAATCTTTTGTTTCAATACAATGCGAGTAAAAATAATTCCGATAATTGTTGCAAACCACACAGTAGACAACCTCATAAGTATCACAAGTGTCGAGGCAACAGAAAGATCCAATCCCTGTCTTACCAAGAGAAAATCGGCAATACCTTCGCTGACTCCTACACCACCTGGCAAGAGAGACAAGATGCCATAGCCTAAAGAGGTAAAATAAATTTGAGAAGTTAAAAAATAACCCAAGTCAATATTTAATGCCAGGAAAACCACATAAACTGCCAAAGAGTCAATACTCCAACCTAAAATGCTGAATAACCATCCACGTGTCATATTTTTGGGTTTTGTCAAAATGGAAAAAGATTGGCTAGGTCCGATGCTTGGAAGATTTTTTGATATAAAATCAATTTTTAAGAGTTTGGAATATAGCGACAGAAAAAATGTTTGACTCTTAATTAGTAGGTATAGACTTCCAAGTAGAATTGATGAAATAATAATTAATGATAAAGATACCAAACCAAAGTGAATCGATAAAGTAACTAAAATTATGGATGTTCCTGCAAGCAAATCATGGTATCTCTCGAGAAAAATAACTGCGATGGATTTCTCTGTAGGTATATTGAGCATTTTTTTCAAATAGATCGACTTGATGAAAGTACCTATACTTCCAGGAGTGGTAACTAATGAAAGTCCAGACATGTAGATAATCAAGTTTTGGATTGATGGAACATTCTCTTCCAGTATGCCAAGCATGTCTTTTTGACGAAAGCTTTTGACTACATGAGATAAAAAACCAAGGACAAATATGAAAAATAGAAATTCTACTCTAATTTGTAAAAAATATCCTAATATTTGATCAACGTCAGAAACTAAAATTAACAGAACGTAGAAAAATGCGGTTCCAAGAACAATCCACAGGAATTTCTTTTTGATCATGTCTAATATTTTCATTTTATACCAAAAGCAAATTTTACAGGAGTATCGCCAGATAAAAAAACTTCTATCTTATTTTCTACACTGCAATATACTGCATTAGACGCATATTCTGAAAGAACCACAAATACTCCAGATGGAAAATGCTTGCTGTACTGACTGATTGTTATCAATTTCAATAATACGACATGAATAAGAGCAGCACTCCAGATGCATGTTATGTCATGGCTTTGCGATAAAATTAATCATGTGACCTTTGACATGATTTGGATAAAACCTTTAATGAAAAATTTGATGGTGAATCATCAGTGAAAATCAAGCAAGATGAGACCGCATCAAGTAACAAATGGAATGAGATCACCTACTGGGGAATACGTGCTTCTATTGGTGCAATATTTATCGTGCACAGTATCAAAAAGTTTGATCCATCTTGGCAGGAATGGTTAGCAAGTATTGGAATGCCTCCAGAAATGCAGCTGCCAATTGCACTTGCTGAACTTATCGGCGGAATCATGCTCATTGCAGGAGTGCTGACGAGAATAACAGGAGCAATATTTTCAGTCATATTATTGGGTGCAATTTTTCACATCCGATGGGAGAAGGGATTCTTTGTATCTCAGGGCGGATGGGAATGGGATCTAATAATGCTTGCTGCAGTATTGTCGATAATTGCAGTAGGTCCAGGAAGAATGTCTATCTCAAGAATTGTAAAAAAGATTCCTATATTTTTACAGTAGAATTTAATATATTCAATGAATCAGAATGTGGATTTGATTTGCATCATACTCCATGAAATATGATTTTTCGATTATATTCCAAAGGGAACAGTTATGACCGATGAAATTATCATAACCAAAATCAAAAGCCCAAATGCTTTTCCGGTCTCAAATGCATTAACTGTTTTGATTGCCTTGACAGATATGACAATAATCCATGCCATAAACGCAATTGCAAAAACTGCAAGTAAAATCGCATAAACCGGTATTGGCCATATTGCAGACAGTATTTGTTTCTCGTCTGCATCAGTGGAAAAGAGATAGGATGGATTTATTTCTGCAAGAGAGCTCCACATCAGAAACACCAGTACAGAAAGCGTAATCATCATGGGAATTACTAAAACATATGTGTGGAAAATAACTGAGAATACTTTTTTCCAGTTTGTATTGCCCCCGAGTTTTTTTCCAATAAAATAAAGGGCCAAAAACGAAACAATTGCTTTTAGAAAACCTATTGCTGCAGTCAGGACCATGTCTGAAGATTCAGTTGGAAGGTGGACATCATCTACCCCTTCAAAGTAGACATCACTAAGAGGTATCATAATGAACGGAAGCAGTACAAACGCGCTGAGAATAGAGCTGGTTATCAAAAGGCCAACAGACTGTCCAAAATATTTTAATTCATTGTCTCGTATTTGAGAAAATGCAGAGTTTGGTGCAATGATTACGCGTAAAATAACATTAGGATCAAAAGAAGGCAAGGTGTGACGATTATCCACATTAGAATGAAGTCATAAGCATTGTGATTATTTCTTGTTGATGTTATGTATGATTTTTACATAAATTCATCAACCCTCAAAAGAATCAAAATAATGAAAAAAGATTGCCTGTTACTAATTGTGCTGTTTTGCTATGAATTCTTCAGCGGCCTTGTGCATATCTTCAGGAGACAGGTCTTTTTTGTGGGTTGATATCATCCATGAGTGACCAAAAGGATCAAGTATACTACCACATCGGTCACCCCAAAAAGCATCCATTATTGGCATTGTTGGTGTGGCACCTGCTTGAACTGCCTGATTGTAAACCTTGTCTGAATCCTCAACATACAGGTGAATTGTAGTAGAAGTGCCACCCACAGTGACGGGAGAACGTGTACCCATCTGTGGGAATTCATCACTCATCATTACAAAAGAGTCACCAATCTGAATCATGGCATGCATGGTTTTGCCATCCGGAGTAGGCATCTGATATATTTCTTTTGCGTCAAATGCATTTTTGTAAAATTCTATTGCTTCTTTGGAGTTGTTCAGAACAATTGATGGAGTCACAGTGTGAAATCCATCAGGTATTGGTTTTGCCATAAACAGAAATGTATGACATATGTTAAAAGATTTTTTAGCAAATTGACTGGTAATTGATTATGGGATTTTTTGACACTGAACAAGGAGTGGAACAATACATCAAAATGGCAGAAGGTTATGACGGTGCAGAACTGATCAAGATTCTGCAAGAATATCTGCCTGAAAATTCAACTGTTTTGGAGCTTGGAATTGGTCCAGGAAAAGATTTGGAGATTCTAAAGAAAATTTACACAGTAACAGGATCAGATAAATCCCAAGTCTTTCTAGATAAATACAAAGAGAAATACCAAGATTCAGACTTACTTTTACTTGATGCAGTAATGATTCAAACAAATAGAAAGTTTGATTGCATCTATTCTAACAAAGTATTGCATCACTTGACAAAAGAAGACTTGAAGAAATCACTTCAAAGACAAAAATATGTGTTAAATTCAAGAGGAATTGCATTTCATTCTTTCTGGAAGGGGAGTAAAGTTGAAAAAATGAAAGACCTTCTTTTTACATATTACGAGATAGAAGATTTGCGGAAAATGGCAGAGTCTGATTTTGAGATATTAGTCATAAAAACATATACTGAAATGGAAAAAGATGACTCAATCTATACTGTTCTAAGAAAAAGATAAGAAGAAAAGAAAAAGAACTTTCTGAAAAAATAACGACATAGTATGTCTTTATCAGATCATTCCATTTTCTGAAAAATTGTTCCAGTAAAGATAAAGCCAAAAGTAACTGATGGAGTTTTAGATGTATCTCTGCCAAAAAGTAAGCCAACACCTACTCCAAAGAAAAGAACTGTAAGAATACAGTAATTATTTCTTTTTTTGTTTAAGATATTCTCTTGTATGTTTGATGAAATTCTGTGTATAGTGTTTGTGCCATATTTTCTATACTGATAATTTCAGAAAAATCCTTTTTTCCTTTTGCAATTTCTCGCATGATGGTCATGCATTTGTTATTTTTGATTGCGTTAGGTTCTTCATCAGCACTCCAAATTTTAAAGCAATCTTCAAAATCAAGACAGAATTTTAAGATTATCACTTCTCAATCTTCAGTTGTATTTGGAATTCCTAGAGATTTTGCAAGTTCATGAAATTCATTTTGTCTATCTCGAAGCAGAAGGTTAAGCGTCTCCCTAGACTTAGATTCATCATATCCATCAATCAATCCTATTCGGTCCATGAATTCACATAGATAACCTACATTAAAAACAGATTCGGTGTTTTCAATCATGATAACTTTGATGTCATTTAACTATCAAAAGAGTATTTTCAGAGTATGAACTCACAGCTGCAAAAACAAGTTGATGGTATAATGTATGAAACAAATGAAAAAGTATCTGCCATTGTAAATGAAATCAGAGACATTAGATTTTCAAAAATGGACGAAGGTGAAAACCAAGTAAAATGCGACAAATTAAGAGAGGAATTTGAACAAGTGATGATTGAAGAAGAGAGAAAAATTGAGAGAGTGATGAAAGAATGCCAATGAGAATCGATGAAATTGATACTGATTATGACACAGTCAAAGTAGACAAAATTGGAATTATTGATTCACAAACAGGTGCAGTATTGCTCAAAGATGAAAAAGTTGAATTCGTAATGTCTGGTTTTTCATCAGAAGTTGCTAAAATTATTTCTGATTTTATTGATGGTAATAGAGATGATCCGCCAACAATTTACCGTCTTGTTGAGCAAATTTGTGAGGAAAATGAACTTCTTTTAGTCAAAGTCAAAATCTATGAAAACGGGGGAATTTTCAGGGCAAATCTATATTTTACTGGAAAAAAAGACATGGTTTTTAGAAATTTCAGGGCATCAGATGCCATAGCACTGGCAACATATTACAACATCCCAATTCTTGTAAGAAAATCTATGTTGAAAAATATAGAAAAAAGTTAAATTGAAAAAACTCATTCTATCATAGAATTCAAGGTAGAAGAAAGATATAATCAATTAAGCTATTTTCAGATCAAACTCTTTTTTGTAGATGAGTAGTTAATTCAGTCATTCCTTGCAGATATGCAAACTCACACCACTACGATATTATACTATACCCATTATGTTTAATAGAGTAACTACTTTTTCTAAATATTCTAATCATTCTAATAGAAAATCAATTCCGCATATTGTACATTTACCACTTTGACCTTGATAATTCTTATTAAAATATTAAATGATTTCAGCACCACATATACAACAAATTATTTCTTATGAGGATTCTTTCACAATAATAATTACTTTTTATCACTTTTATCCCTACATTAATTCTTCATCTGATGATATGGTATCAAAATTTGTACCATCACAATGAGGACATCTGGTAATGATTGTCACTCCTACTCTTTTTGTAAAGACATTTCCGCAGGACTTGCATACACGTAACTCGCTTAATGACACCATGAGTCTATTGACACATCATTTTAAATAAAATGCAGGGTTGATTTTCATATTAGGACGGTTAAGATCTGTAAATAACGGATTTGAGACATACACAGTGAAATCAATTAGAAAAACATTGTATTTGATATTTCATTGCCATTTAGGTACAAATCACTCAGAATAAGATTATTGATTTTTTAATAATTAGTCCAACATGTATTTAGATGAAAAACCAGAAAATTCGAGGGGTTTTTTGGGCAGGCGTAAGTTTTGCCATTGCAGGTTTTGTTAGTTTAGCACTTACTTTAGGAGGAGAAGGCCCATCTAGTTTTATCGAAGAGGTATTAGGATCTAGCATAGGTTGGATTATGATCGGTATTGTTTTGATTCTTTTTTCCCTGTTAAAAAAATAGTTGAAAAATGAAAAAGAAAATTATATCTTAGCATGTACGATAAACGGTCATAATTATTGAATTTCTCACCACGAACGTATATGAAAATTAGTAAAATAACACACCTGAAAACGATATTTGGTTAATTTGGGACATATTTTCTGCATGCAGGATAATCTCTTTACTCTTTTGTTTTATTTTATTTCTAATAGATAATGTTTTGACATACATTGGAATTGAATATACGTTCAGACCAATAATGGATGAACCTGATTGTTTTGCAATAATTAATGTAAACTTCAAACCTCTTAGAGAATTCTTTGAACCATCTAAAGGCACCAAAATTTTTTTTAATGTTTTATTAATCAATGCAAATTAACTCTCCAAACTATTATTTAGAAAATAAGCTAAAATTCAAACATGATAATAAAAATTGCATTTCAACGAGAGTATTATTAAAGACAATCCCATATCAAAATGACACATAATGATGTTAAAAGTAAAGATTCTAAATATTGATTCAGGAGGAAAACCGTTTGTATTTTTAAATGATAATGATGCGGATGAATTGAACATTACTGCTTCTGAACGTGTGACAATTAAATCAAAAAAGAAAATTACCGCAATAGTGAACATATCCAACATTATTGAAAGAGGACATCTAGGAGTAACAGAAGAAGTCAGGAAAATACTTTCACTAAAACAAAATACCAAAGTAAATTTGGATATTGCACCATTTCCAAAATCACTCCAATTTATTCGAAATAAACTTTCAGGAAAAAAACTACTCTATCCAGAAATACATGAAATTGTACAGGATTTAGTCGATGGTAATCTTAGTGAGAATGAAATTGCCGCTTTTGTTACGGCATTACATATAGATAAACTGGATCTTGATGAGGCAACAAGTTTATCTCGTTCAATGATAGATACAGGAAAAACCCTTAGCATTAACAAGAAAATCATAATTGATAAACACAGTATAGGAGGAGTGCCAGGAGACAAAACAACATTATTAGTTGTTCCAATAATTGCATCAGAGGGATTCACTATTCCAAAAACATCTTCAAGGGCTATTACTTCTGCAGCAGGGACTGCAGACCGTGCAGAAATTTTGATGCCAGTGGAATTTACTACAAATAAGATGTCAGAGATTCTCAAAAAATCAAATGGATGTATTGTGTGGGGAGGTGCAATTGAGATGGCACCAGCTGATGACATATTTGTAAAAACAGAATTTTCTCTACACATTGATCCTTTGCTTTTACCATCCATTATGAGTAAAAAGAAAGCAGTTGGGGCAACCCATCTGGTAGTAGATATTCCAACTGGAAGAGGGGCAAAGATGAAAACAACAGGAGAGGCAGATCTTCTTGCAAGAGACATTATGGAACTTGGTCGCAGATTAGGAATCCATACTCATTGTGTAGTAACTTTTGGAGAACAGCCAATTGGGAATACAGTAGGCCCAGCACTGGAAGCAAAAGAAGCACTTGAAGTTTTAATGAATCAAAAAAATGTACCTGATCTAATAGACAAAGTATGTAACATTGCTGGAAGTATGTTTGAATTATTAGGCAAAAAAAATGGCTATTCACTTGCAAAAAAAATCTTAGAATCAGGCAAAGCAGAGCAAAAAATGAGAGAGATAATCAAAGTACAAGGTGGAAATCCATCCATACTGCCAGAAGATATACCAATTGGAGAATATTCATTGCATGTTCGTTCAGAAAAATCGGGACAAGTATTATGGATTGAAAATAGGATTATTGTAGAGATTGGACGTGCTGCAGGTGCTCCAAAAGACAAAGGTGCGGGAATTGTTTTTAACAAAAAAATTGGAGACAGTGTAGAAAAAGAGGAATTGTTGTTTACAATATATTCTGAACAATCCTATAAAATTGACAGAGTAAAATACATTCTATCAACTCAAATGCCCATGAGGGTAGGAAAAAAATCAGATATGTTGATCCATGCAATTACAGAATCCCCAGTAGTGGAAAGAACATTTGTGATTGACAGATGATTAGAAACCAAATATTATGAAAAATATTATTTCCAGTTCAGAATAGATTCGGAGATGATTTGGGACAAATCAATTTGAGAGAATTTTCCCTCAATTGAGTTTGTTCCTATGATTCGTGATACACCTAATTTTCTTATTTTTCTTTCTGAATCACCCACAAAAACAGGATGGGTGCAAACTACATACATATTTCTAAAATTTCCTTTAAGAAATTTGATTGCTTTTAGAATACTTCCTCCTGTAGACACCATATCATCAAATAATATCAGATCACAACCTTTAGAAAATTTTGGCAAAGGTGATTTGATTACTAATTTTCCTGTTTTCCTGTCTCTTTGTTTGTTTAATGCAATGACAGTTGCATTAATGGATTTTGCAAATTTTTCTGCATTAGATTTCCAAAATAGATCTGGAGATACCACAAGAGGATTTTTCAATTTATATTTTTTAAAATATTTTGTAAATAAGGAAACTGTTGAAATATTTTTTGTGGGAAATTTGAAAAAACCAACAGCGTTTGGGTTGTGAAAATCTACTACAAGTAATCGTGTTGCACCAGCCGCTTTGAGCAGTTTTGCAACGACTGAAATTGTTATAATTTCTCCTTTGAGAAATTCTTTGTCTTGTTTGGCATAGCCCATGTACGGTACTATTACAATTACATCTGAAGACATTTCTCGGGACTTTGAAATTAATGACAAAGTTCGAACAAGATTAGAATCCACAGGCGGTCCCATTGACGACACAACAACAATTGTACCCTTGTTGGAATATCCAGAAACAGTAAGTTTACTTTCACCATCAGGGAAAACTTTCAAGTGAGTTTTCAGATACCTTGCTTGTAGTTTTTTTGCAATTTTTTTTGCTAAATTCTCAGAAGTTGGATTTGCAATAACAAAATAAGTATTCATTAATGACAATGAAATCCACTTTTTATTATAGTGTTATTTCCTTGTACATACCTATGTGGGATAAATATTCGTTCAACTAATTTTTGCATGTATCCTATTCCATTTTTAGAAATCCCAAGAATTCTTGCCATCTTTTCGTTATCATATCTCAAAAGATCTTTTACAATCACAAGTACAGATACAGTAACTGCAAAATCCAGAAGCGTTACAAGATTTTAGGGACACATTCTTCTTTTTTTAATGAGACTTCACAAATAATCATTATGAAAAGAGATTTCAATTCCCAATAATTTGCAATACGATATTTCGTCCCCTTCCCTTAGTATCTAATTCTACAAAGACAATTTGTTGCCAAGTTCCTAACAATAATTTTTCATCAGTAAATGGAATGGTCAGAGAAGGGCCAATTAATGACGCTTTCACGTGAGAACGACCGTTTCCATCATGCCACATTTGTTCATGGTCATAATTTAGATCATTTGGAGCAATTCTAGATAGCATATCTGGAAAGTCTTTCAACAAACCAGGCTCATATTCAATCGTAGTCAATGCTCCAGTTGAGCCGGTTACAAAAACTGTTACAACTCCATTAGAAATTTGTGATTCTTTAATTTTTGCTGAAATTTTGTCTGTGAGATCAATAATGTCAGTTTCACCTTTTGATTGTACTTTGATAAATTTTGTAATTACAGTCATCTATTATTCAATCAAAATACAAATTCAAATCTCTTTCCATTAAATAAATTCACTTTAGTTTTGATAATCAAAGATATGCTTAAGTTAGTAAAATTATTTGGAATGTCATGCAATTCAAAATTGGTAGATGGACTGCAAAAGCAGACAACTGTGCTTCTATTTATCAAGGAAATATGTCATTATCATTTAACATAAAAGGTCCCGGAGACATTATTGTTTATCATGATGATAAAACAACTAAATTTTATAAAGATGGAACAGTTTCTGGTAAAAAAATCAAAATCAAAAATTCTTCATATACTTGGATTTCAGGAACATACATTGGTCCTTCAGATAAGATGGAATTTGAACAAGAATGGTTTGCAAAATCTGGAACGTGGCAAACGTTGTATCATGGGGAAAAGGCCAAATTATATAGAATTTTAGGTCCTACCACTCAAAGAGATAGTGACATACTTGTCTCAGTTGATGGAATACAGACTGGATGTTTTTTGTCTAAATCCCACAGTGTTGATGTAAAAGGCAAACATATCAGAATAAAGAAAAGAAAGGGACCTTCTTTTGTTAGTGGGTTTGCTTATTCATTGAAATAAAAAATAATTCATCATATCGATAGTTGTTTTTCTATGCTAGAGCCAATGAAAATTATAAAAGTTCATGAAAAAAGAATTATTTTGTAAAACTAATTGACCCTAATTTTTGATACGCATGATTTTAGTTTTATCCATAACTACCCAATATTCCACATTTTGTCCATTCTCCAATTTGCCTTTGACTTCATCATCAATCAATGCAATATCAATGGTCTCAAATGTTTCTGAATCCATTACTTGAACAGTATCACCATTAATCGAGATGATTTGGCCTACTTTTTTGTTAATCATTGGAACGTGAATTTGCATGCTGACTGGGCCTACAAGAGGTCTTTTTTGACCATCAAAAATTCCTTCACCTACAATCCGGGCTTTAGCAGCGCCATGTTTTCCAGGCTTTGATGTATCATATTCAACAATTCTGCATGGTTCACCACTAGGTTGATCAGTGTGTGGCAATAGAATGTAAGAACCTATTTTCAAAGAACCAAGATCTGATGGTTTACTCATGAAAAACAGTTTTTGGTCGAATATTTAACTTCTACGCGTAACAAATAGGTAGAAAAGGATTTGAATTTCAAGTTTAAGAGTTTCTAAGTTAAATGCAGTTCAAGTTTAATTCCCATCATTTCATTATTGTCTAGATCCTCTTTGCATCGATCTTATACTTTGAGTTTCGGCTCTTGGTCTTAAGTTGATAGTGACAGCATGGACAACGACTGCCATCCCAATTCACAAACAGGCAACAGTAAGAGCAGTACTTCTGACCTGCTGCATAGCGTGATCCCTGACCAGGTTTTGATGCTTTATGTTTGCTGCATTGGTTTTGACAAGGCATGAAGTTAACATTAGAAGGTTTTAGGATTTGAACTATTATTGTAAGATTTGATCTCGATCAGTGTCAAAACGCGATAATTCTTGAAATAGAATGAACTTTGCACAAATGAATGCCGCAGAGCAGACAAAATTTTATCCGTTCTAGGATTTCATCCAAGAGTAAGATTGCCATCAAGATAAAAGAGAAGGATTTTGATCTAATTATCATGTTACAAGAGAAAATATATTCAAGAAAGTGGTTCAGAGTAACGTCAACCATCTTTAGATATTATGTATACATTCTATATCGACAATGAAGACCTCTAATTGTCACTGCAAGTCTTTTATTCTTATGAATTCTTGATTCTCTAATGATAAAAAATACGCAAAAGACATTCATGCTTTTGACCATGGCAGTAATCAGCATGGCAATTTCAGTCCCAACAGTTTTTGCAGAAGAAGTTACAGTTAGTCTCCCTCCTGGAACCAGCGTTCCTGGTTGTGAGGAAACAAATGAATGCTACATTCCATTTAGTGTAACAGTTCATCCTAAAGACAAAGTCATTTGGAGTAATGATGACTCGGCAGCTCACACAGTCACCAGTGGAACCCCTGCAGATGGTCCTGATGGAAACTTTGATAGTTCATTATTCATGGCAGGTACTACGTTTTCGCACACATTTGACACATTGGGTGAGTATCCTTACTTTTGCATGGTTCATCCATGGATGGAAGGATCAGTAATAGTAACTGTGGGCGGAGGTATGGAAAAAGATTTGGGTACGATTACACTTGGTTCTGCAGTACAATCACCTAGCTCCACTATGATTTCAAGTAGCTCGTCTATGAAAGTATCAAACACTGATCTTATGATTGGTTATGAGATTACAACTGGAAAAGTAGTTAGTGTAATGCCTGATGTTGATTCAAACTCACTTGTAGTTGGAATCAATACTAGTAATGCAGGAACCATTACACTGGAACTACCAAGATCAGTTCTGGATGCAAAAATGAGTGACAGTGATGATGAATTCTTTGTATTGGTAGATGGCGAGGAAGTAACCTTTGAAGAATCAGTCACAGAAACGAAACGAACGTTGACTGTATCATTTCCTGCAGGTACTGAAGAAATAGAAGTGATAGGTACATTTGTGATTCCAGAATTTGGAACAATAGCGGCAATGATACTGGCAGTTGCAATCATCTCAATAATTGCAGCATCTGCAAGGTCAAGACTAAGCATAATGCCAAGAATCTAGATCCAATTCTTTCTTTTTATTTTTTCATTCTGTTGTTTCATTCTGTTGCTGCAAATATTTTTGATTTGTAAAAAATTGGGATCACTTATTTGTGTGACTTGGATTAGTTGAATGGTGTATGAAACAATACTCGTCCCACACGCTGGAACAGAAGCTGGAGATAAGGCACTAAATCAGGCAATCAGGATTGCAAAATGTGAATCATCCCTGCAGATTTTAGCAATAAAGTATCTGAAATTACAGACAAGATTGTAAAGCTTCGAATGGATCTCAAAAATGTACGAGAGCAATACCACAGAACATTATACTTGTTGTACAACTAGTTTTTTTCAAGGATTAAATTTTAGTTTTGATTATAATTAATGTATGGTTTTTGTACTTTAAAGAACCCCTATTTGACATTTAATACTCTCAAGTTTTCCAATCTAATGAAAATTTATCTGAAAAGGTATTGAAAATTGTTAAAAAACTTCTAAACTACACTTAAGTACCGTTTAAGAATTTTTATTACAATGACTAAGACAATACTTTTAGCAATTTTCACAGTATCTGTTTTACTTACAGGCACAATTGCAGGCCCATTAGGATTAATTGAATCAGCTGACGCTCTAAAAAGCAAAGGCAATTCAGCAAGCAAGATTAATTCCAATAAAGTCTGTGGTGACAGACTCTGTTCTGAAATGCCAAAGGAAGTAAAATCTGAGGCAAAAAAGAAAGAAGAGATAAAGACTGAAAAGAAGACAGAATCTACTGAAAAAGCTAAACAAGCACCAAAGAAAGACGCAAAAGCTGAAACAATGGAAAAAGCTAAAGAGACATCAGCGCTAAAAGTTCCAAAGACCATTACAGGTGTCATGACATCAGTCCAAGACCCAGGTCAAGGACATGAAAATCACCAACTTGCAATAATTCTTCCACCAAGTGAGAATACATACCGTGGACACATTACATACTCTGCATCTGAAAACGTTCAGCTTGTAGCGTTACATGGTCCATTAAAGGCAGGAATGGCAAAGAATCAACCCATATGGACGATGGATGGAAAAGCCAAATTTGGTCTTACATTAGTGGATAGGGAAACATCTTCAGGCGTTTGGCAGTTTACTGGAAATGCAATTGCACTTCACACCAAAAACACTGAACCGTTCACTGTAAGCTATTCTGTCACATATACTGAGAATCCTGTCAGTGAAAAAGTTATCAAGGGAACCTTAACATCAAAACAAGATCCTGGTATCGGACATGAGACTCACCAACTTGCAGTGATACTTGGACCCAGTGGCAAAACATATTCAGGACATCTAACATATGACGCCTCAGAGCCGGTACAGATTGTAACTTTAATTGGACCGATGAGTAAGGGCGAGATATCCACCATGCCCTATTGGACACCAGACGGTGAAACATACTATGGACTAGTACTGATACCATCAAAGGCAGCCGGATCTACAATGTTCTCAGGAAATGCTTTGTCACTTCACACAATGAATGAAACGCCATTCACTGTAAGCTACTCTCTAGTACTTACAAAATAACTTCTTTTTTATTTTTAATCAAATAAAGGCATGGACTTTCATAGTGAAGAGTTATTTTAAAATCATTAACATTAAATATTAATTGGAAAACCAAGATCATGAACAAATCCGCCCTTCTAATGTTCGCAGTTGCATCATTGACAGTATTGCTTGTTTCACAATTATCCTCAGAAGTATTTGCCGATGTTTCCTCTCCAAAAAAACAGACCAAAATTGGAATTGATCATACAGATATCATCTGCAAGGCAAATCTAGTCAAGGTATACCGAATCAATGCAGACAGTACTGACTGTTTCACACCATCAACTGCACAAAAACTGATGGACAAGGGAATTGCAAAAGAGATTCCAAAAGACAAGATGGAAGCAAAAAAGTCATTTAAACAAAATTCTCCCATTGGAACTGTAACTAGTTTATCTACAGTAAAGCAGTTTGGAGCAGAGGGAAAACTATCCACCAATCTTCGAGTGGTAGAATATGTTCATGTTTTTGAGGTATGTGCAAATGACAAGACCATACGAGCCCCAGAGATACTGGTAAAGTCTGACAGCGAGGCCAAAACAGTGAAACTTGCCCAAAAAATAGTGGCAAACACATGTTATACAAATTCTGCGAAGATAAAGGCAACGGATGTAAATTCCATATCTGCATCATTAACTAACAAGGGTGCAATATCAGACAAACTAACTGAGCTTGAAGCAAAGATAATAGACATTCAGAAAAAACTTGTAATCCTAAAGAAGAATCTTTCAGATACGGCAAAACAAGATACCACTGTAATCAGTGAAGATGCAAAGAAGAAAATTTCAGATACCACAAATGAGATAAGCAAACTCCGAGCAGAACTCAATTTGGCAAAAGGCGAGCTAAACAAGTATCTGTTTGCACTTTATGCACCACCACAACTAAAGGCATCTGACTTTACAAAACAAAAACTTACGTTCACAGGAGTTCCGATAAAGGACACTTCTGCCAACATCATGAGCATATCAAAACAGGTGACTGGCACAAAGGATCAAAGCAGTACCTTTGGAGACTTGAGTTTGTATAATGTAGTCTTTGAGGCATGTACCGGAAAGGATGTACTAAGAGCACCTGAAGTCAAAGTAACTTCAGACAGTGAAGAAAAGACAATTCAAATCTCTGAGAGAATAATTGCCAACTCTTGCCAAATGTCTGCAGCCAAAATTAATGCAAAGGACACAAAATCCATAACACTTGAGATTGCAAACAGGGCAGATATTTCTGTAAAGATAACTGATCTTGAGAAAAAGATAGACTCGCTGATAGTAGAACAAAGCAAATACCAAATGGAATTAAACAAGCTTGTTGTCCAGTCTGACAAGCCTGCAGACTATGAGCAAAAGGTATCCGAACTCTCATCCAAGATTATCCAGTTGAGAAACGAGATTAGAGATGCAAAGTTCCAGTTGCATGGAAGCATGTATGAGATATACAAGAAATAATACATACCATACAATTCATACACAAGGGTCAATATCTAAAGATAAGATAGATGGTTTCAGGTAAAAATTATTTTCTAATCCTAGTTTTTGCATTTTTTGTTTCTTTACTGTTTTCAAATAATGATGTCTTTGTTTTTGTCATTGCAATCTAGTAACTAAGATCTGGGAATAATTGCAGTATTTGGATTAACAGGGTTTTAGTATTGTTTCAAATTCAATAGATCAAGACAAAGCCTAAATTCTGATATAGATGTCCTTTGCCACTATCCTGGTGTGTATCTCAAACTCGCATGATCTACTTGCAAAATGACTCTCGGTATTTGCCATGAAAATGATAGAACATCAGATTGATGTAGCCTTAGCATTGCAGCCAACGATGTTGCAGATCAAGACAGGTATTTCATTTTTAAAATTTAATAACCTGGGTTATAATGGAATAATTCATTTTTCTGTCATATAGCCAAAACTTATTTTCACCAAAAAATCATCATCATATTATGGCCAAGGGCATTATCATTGGAACAATAATTGGGATAATTATAGTAGGTGGAATTCTATTGTATACCAATACCTTTGATGTGTTAAAACCGGAGATTGAATCATCTGTTGACATAGCCAAAGATGCAGTATCAAAAGTGGATGGAGATGATGTAGTTGAAAAAGCTGAACAGGTGTCAAGCAAGATTAAAGATGTAACAGAAAAGATCAAGATTACAAATCCCTTAGACCCTCAAAAATAATTCAAAAGAATCCATCCAGCCTTATCAAATGTGTAACATGCCAGACACACTTTAGATGATACCAATGATCATACATGCCATACATCCATCAAAAGGAAGTTAATCATATCATGGAATTTTATATTCTCTGAAATTAGATTAGAATCGTTTGATTGAAAATTTGTTCGATTTGGGTCAATGAATGTTCAGATCTGAAATTAACGTTTTTTTTTAAAGCGATAGAAATGATAAGCGTTTTCTTTGGATTCGTCTAGGATTATCTCTGGGCGTTTGATCATAAATCCTAAAATCCTATATCAAAATCAAATCCCCCTTCATCACCACCCATATCTCCCCCATCTGCATCCTGAGGCATGTCCTGTGGTGGAATAATGCTGGCCATTGTCATTCCCAGCATGCTAAACATCATAGAGAACATAACCATATCAAGAACCCCAAAGAACATCATCTCCTTGAATGAAATCTTGTTTTCATCCATGTATTTTTGGAGTTTCTGCTTGTCTCCAGCCTTGTATAGTTGTGCCATTTGGTTCCATTTTCCCTCCAGCTCATGTATTCTGGATTCTAATTCCTTTCCACCTTTCTCTGTTGCATGAATCTCAACTTTCTTTCCAAACAGTCCACTCTTCTCCTTTACGTCTATAAGTCCACGTGATTCTAGTTTTTCAAGAATAGAGTTAAGTTTGGATGGTTCAATTTTTGCCACCTGACATATTTTGTTAAATGATTTTACCCCTGACTTGATTGTCCCTAAAACGATTACGTCCTTTGGTTCTTCATCCATGGTTTGTCTATCTCCCTGTCTTGTATTTTAGTGAATTCAAATGAAGGCAGACCTGCGCTGTAAGGGAGTAGGCAGCTGTCTTATCATGAATTCACTGGAGTACCTTACGCATTCCAAATTATTAAGATGGATACAAGTTGATTTAATCCAGAATCATATCAACTCTCAATTCCTTTAACTATCTCTTCAATACTTAATGCACCTATGGAAAATCTAAAACTAGTAGAACAAGAAAAATTCCTAAACAGCATACTTCATGTTTCAGGAAATATTAGATACGTGATGATTTATGATCTTAAAGGAAACAATATAATCAAACGCAAGATGGATGGGGTAGCAGACCTCCTAACTGAAGAAGAGAACAAGATTGCCTTAAAACACACAATTGATTCTTGGAATTTCAGAAATTCACTTTCAGAGAAGATTGGAAATGCAAACTATACCTTGCAGGCTTATGACAATCTGATAAGGGCAATATTCCCATTTGGAAGCAAGATGCTTCTGGTGGTTACCATGGACAATGCAGTTAATCCAAGTGACATTATCAAGCGCATTCAAGGGATACTGTCTGGGACACCCATCAAATGAACAACAATCTGACAGAATCTCTACAAAAAAGTTTTGACTATTGGAGCTGGGTTGACGAGGACTCCAGAATAGAATGTTTGCCAATCTGGAAAAAATTTTTGAGTACTAATTCAGAGATCATAAGAAATCATACAATAATAATTGACGGAATCAAACAAGATACAGAAAAATATGTACACCAGTTCTTAGAATCATGGTCTAAAGCAATTGAGGAGCCTGACTTTGATTCTGCTAAAAGATCTATGTAGAAACGGCAGAATCTTTGGAAAGAGATAACTGACGAGAACGTGAGAGCAATTAGCAAAGTTTTAGAACTAATTGAAAATCATTGGAAAGACATACAAAACAAAAACATAGAATAGTAGCTATAAAAAACGATTTTCAAAAATATGTTTGGTCATTGTGACTGACTTTAACTTACAGTTTAATATTCTGGCCACGTTCCAAATCTGGTTCTTCTATATTTTACCTTCATTCATTTTCACCTTCTCTTAGACATCTAAGCAAAATCTTACTTGTATGCCTCCAATATTTCTGAATCAAAGATCTGACTGAACTTGCTTCTTCTCAAATGCTGTCTGATGCTTACAAGAGAGTCATAGATCTTGTATTCAAAAAAATACAATGAAGTCTCAATCATCTCTAACATGTTGCAAAATCCTCCTCCATGATCCACGACAATCCAATCATATCCATTGCATCGATTTTATGTATAGTGGTTGGAAGAGGGTTTTTCGCCTCACTTCCAACCATGGTATGGTCTTGGTTAGTTTTCTGGCTATGATGTTTGTTTAACATGATTTGTTGTTGTGTCATAAAATCGGTATGAGACAAGATAGTATTAAGATGAGTGATTTTTACTCAAAAGCAATCTTAGAGTAGCTGGTTGATTTCATACACAATATAATCAACTGATACTTGGATTAAAAGAAAGAGAAATGTATTTTCTGTAAGATCAACTTTGGAGGTGAACAAAACGTTTCAAAAAATAAAAATCTCAAGAATCATACCGCCACGTCATAGAAAGGCATACTACGGTTTCTACATATTTTCAGCAGCTGCAATCATAATACTTTCATTATTATTGTAGCATAACCGTCTCCTGTATCTTGATACTCTTTTAGATGAAGATTCAGTTAAATTATTTTTCGTGAAAATACTAGGATGAACACGATATAACCAATAATGTTTTTTGATACGAAATAGAATAAAGAAAATCAGTTGGCTTTATCTAGATTATAGTCAACCCAACAATTGTTTCTAATCCGGAAATAAAAAAACCTGGACAGATTCTAGCACCTGTCCAAGAGGAGAGTGCTTTTAGGAACTAAATGTTAGTTGCAATAAAAGCGCCAACACCCATTCCCATTACGACACCTATTGCCATACAAATAAGGTCAAACTTTACGACCTTCTTGAATGGCGCATGGACCATTTTGTCCCAGTTGCTGATTTTTTGAGATTGCATGTTTTTCACCTCGGAACAGTTTGACACATGATCAAATTATTAAACTACAAGAGTTGACTTTGTTCAAAACCAAATCAACTCTCAATTATGTTAATTATGTGATAATCTATTACATTACAAGGTGAAAAAATGAACATTTATGATACAAAGACAATTGTTTGCCGCAGCTGTAAGACCTCAATTGGGGAAATTGAATACGATGCAGAAGTAATGTTGCCACAATGTGGAAAATGTGCAAACCTAATGCCTGAAGGAGACAATATTGTATACACTGCAAGTTATTTCAAAAACAATCCTTCTTTGAAAAAATCAAAAATTGTTGAGTCTTTGATACATTAAGGCTCAATACTTATGATTAATCCAATTCGTCCAGATACACTTCCTCGTTTTCTGAAGGGCCAATTTCAATTTGCTCAAAACTGGTACCCTTGCACTGTGGACATTCTGTGATAATTGTGACTCCTGCCTTTTTGGAGAACACGTTACCGCAAGACTTGCAAATTCTTAATTCATCTAGTGTTATCATATGTGGATTGATGTAATCCTGCTTATTTTACATATTGCAAAAATCCAACTGTGGTTTGAGTAAAAGTTGAATTTAACTTTCTATCACTAATTATGCATAGAAAGTGAAAGAGGAATCATTCACCAAGTTTAAATTAATGAGATCATAATGTGTAGCTGCCGTTACAAGGTTTGAAGGCAAAACCTAGTTGGCAAATCATACGGAAAGAAAAACCTTCAATTTCATAAAATAAGACCAATAATTGTTATAGTGAATTCTTTTCGTACAATTAGTTTTACGAGAAACTAGAGTAAGAAAATTTTATCGAATAGGAATTTTTTTAAAGTATTCGTGTAGGAATTTGGTAAATCTACTTTTTCATCTTGTCTAATTTTTTCTCAAATTCGTCCCATTCTGCGATGATTGGTTTGAGCAGTTTGTTTGTCCTGACTGTCATTTCCTGGGTTTTTTCGACTATTTCCTTCCTGGTTGCCTCATCTGCATCTTTTGCAACTTCCATGACCTTTCTTGTGACCTTGTCCATCTTCTTCATGATTCCTGTCAGATGATCCATCATCTCTTTCAGTTCTTTTACCAAGTCATCCACCATGTCGCCAAGCTCTTCAATCAGTTCCTTGATTGCATCAATTGCACCTTTGAGGCCGGACAAGAGTTCTCGCAAAGATACTATCATGTCATCTAGGATATCTTGGGGCAAATCAAGCATTTCATCGATTAGTTCGTTCGCTTTTTTGATGGCACCAGTTACTGCACTGCCTAATTGACTCATGGCATTCGTTAACTCTGGAGTTATTTATTATTATAAATAAAAGATTAAACATCAGCTGCCATTCCAAAACAGATTCGGTCAAAAATAATATTTCTAATTAACCGCTACAACATCAGATTAACTGGTTTGTGTTTTCATGCTTTTTTTATTTTTTGAAAAAGCTTAAACACTGTTTTTCCCATTTTGACTTGCTTTATGATTTTCAAACTAACTTTCAATACTTTAAACCCGACAAAAACAGGCATAAACACAAGCATAATTATTTCAAGCCAATATTTTTTTACAAAATCTTTTACATTTCGTATCTTCAAATACGCTATTGCCAATTCCAGTATGAGAAGGCAAACTATTATCCAAAAAATAATGTCAAAGATGACCACCACTTGATTTGTAATTGCAAACATTGGTTCAGAAATGCCCAATGATGAATGCTCAATGTTGACCAGCCCAAAAACAAGCACCAAGATCAACGAAAAAGTAACAAAACTCAATCCTTTCTTGAACGATGGAGAAAATAGTATGCTCATAATTAAAAACAGTAAAAGAACATTATATCAGGATATTTCTTATGGAATTAATCTTCAATTTTTTGCTTGTAGGTGCAGGACTTACCATGCTGTATTTCGGAGCTGAATGGCTAGTCAAAGGGTCAATTGCAATATCAAACAAACTGGGAGTGAGTCAGTTGGTGATTGGTCTGACCGTTGTTGCTTTTGGTACATCTGCACCAGAACTTGCAGTAAGTGTTTCTTCAGCAATGCAAGGACTGTCAGACGTAGCGTTAGGAAATGTGGTCGGAAGTAACATTGTAAACATGGGGGCGATCCTTGGAATTTCTGCGATAGTCAGTCCAATCATAGTCTCAAAATCAGCAGTGAGAAAAGAGGTTCTCATAATGATCGGGGTGTCGTTTCTTTTGTTGGCAATAATTCTAGATGGCAAAATTGATTCAATTGATGGAATATTGCTTGTTGTGGGAATTATTGTATTTGTTTGGTACAGCTATAAAAGTTCCAAAAAAGACACAGACATTGAAGAGATTCCGGTTTCACAAATATTACAAAAAAATGTTTTTTCCAAATCCGTTGTTTTTATGATTGCAGGACTTTTGCTGTTAACTGGCGGTTCATTTCTTACTGTGGATAATGCAGTGATCATTGGCACAAGCTTTGGGGTGTCAGAATTATTCATGGGACTGACCGTTGTCGCAATAGGAACTTCTCTTCCGGAATTGATAACATCAGTGGTTGCTGCAAGAAAGGGTCATGCGGATCTTAGTGTGGGAAACATTGTAGGAAGCAACATCTTTAACATTATGGCAATACTTGGAATATCCTCGCTAATTTCAGGAATTACAGTTAGCGAGCAAGTATTGGTAGATGTCGGAATTATGCTTGCATTTAGCATAGTATTGATTCCCATAATGCGCAGTGGCTTTGTCATATCTAGAAAAGAAGGAATTCTTCTAATTACAGGATACGTGGGATACGTGATATTTTTACTGTATAGACAGTAGCAGAATCATAATAATGCGCAAATTTAATGATGGTTGTTGATCATATGGAAAATTACTAGAGTACAAAAACCAATCAACAAAAATGATTTTTTAAATCTCCGTTTGTAATCAAATTGGCATGTCACAAATAGAATGTGTACTGATGATTGGTGTCGCACTAAGCGGAAAGACCACATATGTCAAGGCAAATTTTGATCATGAGCGAATAGCTTTATCGTATTTTGACAATAGTAGGAAAAAAGAGCAAGAATACATAGAAAAATGCCTAAGCCAAGGAAAAAACGTGGTGATTGATGACACGAATCTGACTAGAGCAATACGAAAACAGCACATAGACATTGCCAAAAAACATGGTGCCAAAGTGAGAGGCATTCTCATGAACACATCAAGAGCGTTGCTTGAGAAAAGACAGAGAAGCAGACGCGATCCATTTCCACTATCTGTAATCTATAAGCAGCTCAATCAGCTTGAGACACCCGTTATTGATGAGGGGTTTGATGAATTGATTGTAAAGAAAGATTATGAGGAACCAAGAGAGACATGATCCTATACTGACATCTAGACCAATACTTTATGATCGAAAAATTCTGAAATACTCTCATTGTTACAACCAAATAATATCAGTCAAAATAGCATGGAGTTTGAATTTCACATATGGTCAAATCATAAATCTGAATCTTAAGATCAACAACGATCAGTTACTTGGTGACCGATCCAATGTATTCATGTTAGATTTTTGCACATCCTCAATGTACACATTGACATGATTCAAAAATTCCAATGCCTTTGTCAGTTGAGGTACAGCATTATAGTGATATCGGCAGCCTAAATTGTAGATATTGTAATTTCATCAAATAGTTTTTCGGCCTTTTTAATAATTGATTTATCATCTGCATCAGGCTCTGCTGTTATTAAAACCAAGTTTTCTCCTACAGGTACATTGATAACCAAATTTTTTGTTCTTCTAGATGCAATATAATCAACTGGTCCTAACACATCATCAAGCTCCTTTCTCATCTTAAAGTCTAATTGCATTTGCATGTACAACATGCCCATCTTTCCCTCATCCAGTAACGGGTTAATTCCTTTCTTGAAACCTCCAGTTATAAGATGTCCTAATGGATTAATCACCCCGACATGTCTTATCTTATCTTCTTTGAATAATTCTTGGCAAGCTGTTTCTAGTTCTTGAATTTGTTTTATGCTTAAAATTGCCATCTTATGTTCTAAGTATTGCCAATACTACATATTGTATTTTTCCAACATCAAGCATATTTGAAGAATCAGAACAAAAAACCAACCTATGAGAAAACAGACCAATAATCATAAAAGAATTATTTGGATTTATCTGGGATTTAGTTACTAGTAATTGATTCTCTTTCTTTCTTTTTTTGAAAAATAAATTAATTACATGCAGGTCTTAAAAATAAAAAAATTAGGAATTTGCAGTTGCCCTTAGCATCCACACCATCTTCTCATGACTTTCCATCAAACCCGTAAGAAAGTCACTCGTACCTGCATCATGGAAACTTTCAGTAGATTTTTCCACATCCACTCTCAAATTCCTGATAATTGCCTCATGATCTGCAATCAGGTTAGATAACATTTCTTTGTCTGATGGATATTGTCCTGGATGTTCAGGTAATCTGGTGTGTGACTTTAGTTCATCAAGTGTTCCCATGGCTTTGCCGCCAAGTTGTCTTACCCTTTCTGCAATATCGTCAATGAATACCTCAATTTCGCCATACTGCCCTTCAAAGAACTTGTGATAGTCATTGAAATGAGGTCCAGTTACGTTCCAATGGTAGTTTCTTGTTTTAGTGTATAGTGCATATTCGTCTGCAAGCTGTAATGTGAGGATGCTTACTAGTCCTTCACGATCTTGTTCTGCAATTCCTATGTTTAGATTTTTTTCCAATGTTGTATCTGTTGTTTGTGCCATTACACAATGCATATTCATTATCAAATATTAACAATTTCATATTTCACCTGATTTTTTCAAATTATTAATTTTCCACGTAGGTCTTATTCTGAATATCCTAACTATAACCCCAGCACAACGTGTATGGGGGGTATAGTTTAGTGTGTATTTTTCAGACCCACTTGGAACTAGAAAATTAAAAAATGACAAAATATTCACCCAAAAAAATGAATTAAGATCATAGTTTAAGAGAATTAATTGTGCGCCATCAGACTCAGCTGTCTGGATACAAAGGCATCACTGACATGCTGTGTCTGTGCCGCACTGAACCAACTACGAGAAATTTGATATTAAAGACATATCATTTTGATTTGATTCGGAATTAAATCAACTTGCATTTGTCTTAATAATTTGAACATACAAACTCATGCCAGTGAATTCGTGATAAGACAGCTGCCTACTCCCTTACAGCACAGGTCTGCCTTCATTTGAATTCACTTTTTAGGATGTTGTAATGTTATAAAAAAACGAGTACCAGTATCTTAAAATCAAAATCAAGCATTATACTATAGGTACAAGATAAAATGAAATTTAATCTAAGGAAATTTGGTATGGGGTTGGGTCCCGTATTATTTTTTCTAATCTTATTTATGCCTACACCAGAAGGAATGTCATATACTGCAAAAGCTGTTTTGGCAATTTCAGTATGGATGATTGTATGGTGGATCACAGAAGCCATTCCGGTATATGCAACAGCGTTACTTCCAATAGGATTAATTCCCTTGTTAGGAGTACTGCCAGTAAAACAGATTGCAGCCGAGTATATGCATCCAATAATTGTTTTGTTACTTGGAATGTTTATGATAGCACTTGCCATTGAAAAATCAGGATTACATAAGAAAATTGCATTTGAATTAATCTCCGTCTTTGGGTATTCACCAAAGAGAATAGTGTGGGGGTTTATGATTACTACCGCATTACTATCTACTGTTGTAATGAGTACCACGGTTGTTTTGATATTACTTCCTATTGCAGGAATAATTTTGGCAGCATTATCTAAAACAAATTTTGTTGTAACAAAATTCAAAGTTGTTTTCATGTTATCTATAGCATACTCATCATCTATTGGAAGTGTTGCAACTTTGATTGGTGCACCTCCAAACTTGCTTTACGCAGCAACCGTAATGGAGATGTTTTCACACAAAGTCACATTTGCAGAATGGTCCATACTTGGAACACCACTTGCATTTTCTATGTTGATTCTTTGTGGATTATACATGAATACGCAAATTGGAAAAAATAATTCTGAAACAACATCCGAAATCAAAAGAGCTATTCTGTTAGAAAAATCGCTAGTTGGAAAAATGACAATGGAGCAAAAAACAGTGTTGGGAGTACTAGTGGGAGTACTGGTATTGATGTTCACAATTCCGTTATGGCAACCTGAGGGATCTTTTATTACAAATTCAGTAATTGCGATTTTAGGGGGAATTTCTCTCTTTATTCTACCTAAAACCCGTTCTGAAAGCCTGATGAATTGGGCAGGAATTGAAAAGCTACCATACGGGTTATTGTTTCTACTTGGCGGCGGATTTGCCTTATCTCTAGCATTTGTAGATTCAGGATTGGCAAACTGGATTGCACATTCTTTCTCATTTGTAGGTGATTATCCATTTGAATTAGTAATCATAATTTTGGTTGCAATGATCATGTTTCTGACAAATGTCAAATCAAATACTGCAACTGCTGCAATTTTCATCCCAATAGTTGGAACTATGGCCATGCTAAATGGATGGACGCCGCTACCAGTTCTGTTTGCAATAACAGTTGCTACATCATTTGCATTTTTGTTACCAATGGGAACTCCTCCAAATGCATTAATTTATGAAAAAGCACAAATTCCAATTAAAGCAATGGCAAGACATGTATTGTTCTCAATATGATGGCAATAGGATTGATTTCTGCATTCACAATACTCATCTCAACAAAAATCTTAATCTAAAAATGACTTCATGGTTTATTTAGTAAGGGATTGATTATTCATCATGTACAAAACAATTCTTGTTCCTCATGCTGGAACCAAAGCAGGAGATGAGGCATTAAAGCACGCAATTTTTGCAGCAAATGATACATCAAAAATTATTATTTTGCACATAGTAGAAGCAATGCAATATCCTCCATCATTTGCATTATCATCATCTGAACGAGAAAATCTAATGAAAAGCATTGATGATGCAAATGAGGAAATGAGAAAAGACATGGAGTTAAAGATGGTAAAATTAATTCCACAATGTAAAGAAAATAGTATTCAATCTGAAGTTAAAGTGGAAATTGGAGATGCAGCTGAGATAATTTTAGATACAGTTGAAAAAGAAAATGTGGATTTGATAGTAATGTCAAAGAGAAGAAAACTAAAAGGAATGAAAAAACTGCTATCATTAGGCAGTGTCTCAAGAAAAGTTGTTGAAAATGTGACTTGCCCTGTAACTCTGATTGATATTGAAAACATCTGAACAAATAAGAAAAAAATAAGCAACTACACCAATCATCAATACATGAACTAAACGATTATACGCTTTATGACTACAACCTAAACCTTAATGCGAAAATCACTCAAACTATTCCTCATAGGACTGAGCATATCATTTATCCACAAATGTTAATATCTAAAAGAGTTCAAGAATAGAATTGTATTCAAATAAAATTATTTTTCTTGCATTTGTTTTTGGCATTTCATTAATTGTATTCCTCAATGGTACAGCCTTTGCCCAAACTGCAGCAGCACCAGAATCAATCACTGATCTTATTGCAATTCCAGGTAATGGTGAAATCCATTTGTCCTGGACTGCCCCTGATAACAACGGTTCACCAATAATCTCATACAAGATTATTCGATGGGAGACAGGCTCTGACGTATTTACAACATTTCCAAATATTGGAACATCAACTCAGGCATTTGCAACTGGACTCAAAAACAATGTATCATATAGTTTCAAGGTGATTGCAGTAAACTCTATGGGTCAGAGCACAGATTCCAACATTGCATCTGCCAAACCTTTATCCACTGCACCACTAACTGATGTTCCAAACCCCATAACGGATTTTATAGCAACAAGAGGTGATGGCAAAGTAAATCTGTCATGGAGCAAACCCAATGATAATGGCTTATCCATTACCAGCTACAAAATAACATATTGGCAGATTGGTACTGACAATTTCCAGAAAAAGACAGTTGAGGGAAAAGCAACTGCTGCACAAATTACAGGATTGACAAATGATGCGTCATATGCCTTTAAGATAAATGCAGTAAATGCCCTTGGTCAGAGTCCTGACTCCAATGTAGATTCGGCAACTCCTTCAAAGTCAGTAAATGCAGCAGTTCCAAACCAGGTAAGAGGAGTGGTTGCAGTACCAAGTAATGGCCAGGTATTTCTGTCATGGATTGAGCCATCTGATAATGGCGCACCAATTACAAGCTATAGAATCACAGTAAACGAGAAAGGCTCTAACACAACTACAACTCATCCCAACATTGGGGATTCAGAACGAGCCACAATACTTGGTCTAAAAAACAACATCACTTACGAATTTAAAATATCTGCAGTAAACTCTGTAGGTATTGGAAAGGAATCAAAATTAATTTCTGCTACACCAAACAACAAGGTCCCAATTGCAATAACTGGTCTCAAGGCAACTCCAGGTGATGGAAAGGTAACTTTGTCATGGTCAGTATCATCCAATGCACTTGAGGACATTACAGGGTATAGAGTAAGAGAGTTTAGAACTGGATCTGATTCATTTGTGTCTCATTCTATTATTGGCAAGTCTACTACTGCTACAATTGATGGCCTTACAAATGGTATTCCCTATGGATTTAGAGTATTGGGAGTTAACGCAGACGGTATTGGACCTGAATCAAAAATAGTATATGCTACACCATTACCCCAAGCCAAGATAACCGCAAATGTGCCTTCCCAGATAGGTGATCTTAGGGCAACTGCTGGAAATAGTCAGGTCAAACTGGTATGGAGTTCTCCATTTGATAATGGCTTTCCAATTACAGGATACAAAATCATCCAGTCAGTCACTGGTTCTAGTTCATTTACAACAATCACAAAATCAGATGTTGCAACTAGTGCGATAATTACAGGCCTTACAAATGACGCATCATACAACTTTAAGGTCTCTGCTGTAAATTCAGAAGGTACTGGTAAGGAATCAAATTCCGTGTCTGCAATTCCAAAATCTGCAACTGCGCCAAAGTATATCATTCCACAATGGATAAAGACAAACGCCGGATGGTGGTCTCAGGGATTAATTTCTGATGCCGAATATGTTCAAGCAATAGAGCACATGATAAACCAAGGAATAATAAAAATAAAATAGCATGAGAAAATCAGGTTGATTATAGAGTAAATATCATCAAACAAATCTCATGATTTAAAAAAAATCAACTAGCCTTAGTGGTTAAATTGAAACCGTAGATATTTGATACCTTTTTTCTCTTCTTTTTGTGGTCATGTGTATGATCATTTTTCTCATCACATGCACCTCCTTCACATGAGATATCCTTGACCTTCAACACGTGGCTCTTGTGATCTACCAGATAATCATGATTTGCGTGCGAAGTATGAAAGTGATAAGTCATGACAATGACCACCAGGATCACCGTATGATTCTATTACTTGCAAACATTGTTTGTTCCCCTCCAAGGTTTTCTTTGCCTCGTGTAAGAACCCAAGTTCTTGCTTTTAATCGAAATATCAGTTGATTATATTGTGTATGAAATCAACTAGATACTCTAAGTTTGCTTTTGAGCAAAAATCTTGTGGCTTAATACTGTCTTGTGTTATCCTTATTCCATGACACAACAAATCATGTTAAACAAATATGAACAGAAAACCAAGCAAGCAGGTCTGGTTGAAAATGAGGCCAAAAACTCTTTCTCAGATATCATTGCTATGGATATGATTGGCCTATCATGGGTCTTCAAGGATGAGGACCTGTTTGAGGAGATCAAGTAATCATACTTAATCAAATAAGAGGAGGTGCGATAAATGAGTAAGATAGAAAATACAAGCAATCAAAAAGACATCTATTCTGTATGGAAAGAGGGTCTGGACAGTTTCTATTCAAATATAGAAAAGTCAATTCCACAGTTCCATCAAGCAGCTACCAATCTGTTTCAGGAATATGTCAAAGCATTAAATGATGCGGCAACATCTGCACTTGACATTCAGAGAAAATTTGCAACCAAAGCAGGAATCAAATCAACTCTCCCAGAATCATCAATCAGTATGATAAATGATTCAGCAGAAAAGATAAACCGATCATGGAGTGTTCAAAATAAGATTTCTGTTGCATCAATCGATGCAGCAAAACAAAACATCAAAACATGGAATGAAAATTCTAGTGCTTTTGCCAACATCAACAAAAACATGGTAGATTCTTTGATTTTGCCATTCGTTCCAAAAATATAGCGGAGATGCAATCTCCATTTTTTATTTTTATGGTTTTAAATCAGTTTTTTTATAATTTGTTTGTCATCAGGCATCATTATTCTGTACGGGGTACAAAACAAAACATGGTGTCTCAGAATGTAACAATCAAAAATTCAAATCTAAAAAAATGTATGATGAAAAATATTGATTAAATTCTATTCTAGTGCTTATAAAATTATTTTTTAGAATCTCCCAGAATAAACTACCAATTCAATGGAATAGATATATTTCCGAAGGAATCAAAATAATTTTTTCGGACTGATAATTCCAAAAATCTCTCAGAGTTTACCGAAAATATCAAGAAATTTCCGATAGAAGACTTGATCTGTATTGAATTCAGAAAACATGTAATGACTCGTATGACTCCAATGTACTGAAGGTCATGAAGAGTCAGTCTATACCCATGGCAATTCCATCACGGCGGATCTCTGCAATTCCTTGGAATCCTTTGG